>JALTMC010000496.1:0-11885 GCA_027005175.1 Myxococcales bacterium | reverse complement strand
GTTGTTTTCGTTGTTGTGGGGTATAGCCAGCAACTTCAGCAGGTGCCTTCGACTCCATCTTTTCTTTCCGACTTCCCTGCCCTTGCACCCGGTCGCCGACTTTTGCATCTTTGCTTCCCGAGACAAACCTGGCCGAAAAAAAACGGGTGGAGTGAGCCCAGACAATCCAGGTCCCTAAAGTCTGCCCTGCCCGAACCACACGAATCCTATCTCCCCTTTTAAACCGATGATTGGGATACTTCACATAGATTATCTTTAACGCCACACCTGTCACAACACCTGAAGCTTCTCCCGCCGTGGACCCCCAGCTCTGCTGCGGCAGCCCCACAAACATCACAAGGAGACAACATGATATCCAAAGCCTGACAGCTCGCTTCCACCAGCAATTCGGCATCCTCATCCATCTCCCCTACTTCTTTCCATCTTTGTGACACCCAAAGCAGGCTTTGCTTTCATAGCTGTAACTCTTTCCATCCCGCGTCTCACCCTGATGCTCTTCATCCATCTTAGCCTTCTGATGCCTTCCATCATGACAATTTATACAAGTGAACTCTTTATAGTTTTTGGAATTCTTATGGCAGGATGAGCATGTTTTCTCATACGCTGAGTGATTCCCTCCCGGTTTAATGGGAAAGAGTTTTTCGTGGTTAAGCGGCCACTTTGTCTGGGTATGACAAGCCACACAATCCGTTGATAATCCCAACTCCTTGTGTTTGGTAATCTTGTCATAATCCTCCAGATGACAGCTCACACACTTTTTTGAATCAGCCTTCACAAACTTGGTGGTGGCATGACACAAGTTACACTTAGAGTCACTGTGGCGACCAAGAGGAGAAAACTTGTGTGTAAATTTAAATGTGATCTGATCTTTATGACAAGTTCCACATTCCAATGAGGTCCCTGCCTGTACATGAACTTCAGGTTTGTATCGGCCTGCATGACACGTTAAACAATCTTGTTTTGGTTTTGTAGCTTGCCCAGATAAGGCGAACTCCGACTTATGACATTTTGAGCATGCCAGCTTCTTATGTACGCCCACCAAACTTGAACTTTTGTGAAACTCAGGAACCCAGGATGCTTGGCCATGACAGGAACTACAGTCTTCGCCCGGAGCCGGAATACTCTCTGGCTTATCGTTGTGAGATGGCAATGCACTGAAGTTACTTCGAAACAGATCTCCATGACAGCCCGAACTCGCACAGGGGACATCCTTGAACTTGTGCCTCTCCGTCAAACCACAACCCATCAAACTCAACGAGAGCGAAACAAACACAAGAAGCAACAAACCACATCCCCAAAACAACCGATGACGATGCCTGGACAAAAACGAAAGCGAATCGTTGTGAAACACATGTGTTTTTTGCATTACTGTTTCCCTGATGAATGACAACTCAAACAATTACGACTCTCGTACGAATACGTGCCGTTCACGTTTCTGTTGCCGATATGCTTGGTGTCCATCTTGGATTTGGTATGACAGGAACCCAGACAGGTAAACCGGCCTTTCTTTTTTGCAGTGCGATGACATTGAGTGCACGTGAAACCACGATGTTTTCCTGTAGAGATCAGGAAAGAACGATCGTGATTCTTGAACGAAGCACCCCTCCAGGTTGTTTGGTTGTGACAATCCAAGCATCGCGTGCTGTAATTTGCCGGCTTATGACCTGCCCGCTTGTAACTCTTCGCATGACAGCTACTGCAGTTTTTCGGTGTGCCTTTGTAGCGATCGCGAACATGACACTTGCGACATTGAACCCTCTGATGTGCCCCAAGCAACGGGAAAAACAGGACGTGTTTAACCTTCGACGCCAACAGGGGAAGGGACAACGAAACGCTTGTCTTGACAGGCTTCCAGGCATAGGTGGAGTGACAATCTGAACACACTGTGGAGAAACCAGCAAGGCGATGATCTGGATGCTTCTGAGGAGTTGATGTCGCCACATAAGCCTTCGCATGACAGGAGAAACAACGGGTTGGAAGCTTGCGAAACTTGTTCATCTCTTTTTGGATATGACAGGCCCCACATGTCACTGAGGCATGCGCCCCGGTCAGAGGGAAATGAGTTCGTTGATGTGCAGCAAACGCTCGGGTTCTCTTCCAGGTCCTTGTGTTGTGACAACGCTGACAATCCCGACTGATCGTCTGGTTGTGAGGTGTATTGTGGCACTGGTTACAACTCCGAATACGTTTGACACCAGGAGAGTGACCACGACGGCGAGGACTCGCTGTCCCCTTCTTTCCCTTCCTTTTTACTGCGCTGGATGAGCTAGATGTGTTGTGACATCGGCTGCACAGCGTCTGTTTGTGCCGCCCTCGCAAGGGAAACCCTGTGATCGCGTGAGGAAAATTAACATTCGGTTTGATCTTCTTCCACGACGTTGTTTGGTGGCAGTTCTCGCAGTTATTCCAGATCGAAGCTCCAGGGAGAGTGTGCTTCTTGAAAGCTGTTTGTGACACAGGTTTGCCAAAAACAATCAAGCACCATCCGAGTAAAACGGTGGCCAACGACAGCCCGAGGATAAGAGCCTTTGGTTTCATCACCGCCTCCGCTTCTGGTTGTGGAAGCTTTGATGACAATTCACACATCGCTTATGCTTTATAGGACGATACAGCGTCACTTCCTCCTGGTTGGGTAATCGCCGCTTTGTATGACACTTTTCACAGGCGACCTTTTTATGAGCGCCGGTCAACTGAAACCGAGCCCGAGAATGTTTGAATCCAACAGCCTTCGCCCAGGCTTTCGTGGTGTGGCAGGTTTGGCACTTTGCTTTCGTACCACCTTTCGCAAACTGTCCGTAGTGGATATCTTTGTGACATCCCGCACAATCGGTAGGACGAGGCTTATACAAGGGCAAAACCCGACCGTTCGAGCGGCGCTTCATCCTGTGACATTTTGTACAAGCGACATCGCGATGCTTGCCTGTCAGTAGAAAGCGAGTGAGTTCATGTCGGAAGTCGTGAACCTGCGCCCAATCCTTATCGTTGTGACAACCCTTGCAACCCTTCTTCTTAATCACTGCATTAAAGCGGCCCTTGTGTGGGTCCTTGTGACAACCTTTGCACGTTTGATCCGCAAAACGATAAGGTACAACACCTTTGGAGCCCGCTGATTTCTTATGACAAGAACTACACGGCACCGCGAGGTGAGCACCGTGCAGTGGATACTTGGTTTTTGCGTGCGCTTGTATCCCAAACTGCGAGGGTTTGAAGCCTTCCTCTTTGTGACATGAGGTACAAGCACTGCCAGCTTTTCGGTTCTTAAACTGGCCATCATGCTCGTCTTTGTGACAAGGCGTACAGCTCGCAAAGCGATTCCTCGGTATCTGAAAGCGACTGCCACCTCTCCGCTTTGCGGCAGCTTTCATTGCAGGAGTATGGCACTTCGCACACAAGATCTTTCTGTGCTGCCCACGCAATGGAAAACGTGTCTTGTCATGCTGGTTGCGAGAAAATTTTGACTTCAAAAAAGAGGTTGTATTGTGACACGTCTGGCACCGCCTCGAAAAGCTCGATGGATGAGGGGTTTTATGACAACTCACACAAGCTCTGCGAATATTTTTACTTTGGTCACGTCCGTGACAGGCCGCACATCTCTGTTTGCGGTGTGCTCCCGTCAAGGGGAATCGGTTGGGAGCATGTGTCGCCAGATCCAGAGTGGCCGGCTTCCAACCACCGTCATTGTGACACCTGACACAGTTCGTCGTCATCTTGCCGGCGTGGGAATCTCGATGGCAACTCTTGCAAGTACGAGAGAGCTTGAATCGCAGAGCACCCTTTCCCCCACCAGGAAGTGGTTTGTGACACTTGGCACAGGCGATCTTGGCGTGCTTGTTGTGGAGAGTAAAGCGAGTTTTGCTGTGGTCAAACCGATGAGCTGGTTTGAACCCCTTCTCAGAGTGGCACTTTTTGCAGTTGTTTGAGACTTGTTTTTGATGTGGGTCTTTGTGACAAGATTGACAGTTGTTGGACAACCCCAAAAATGTCTTGCGCAGGCTTTTCCATTTGCGATGATGTGACTTGACCTTCAGATCCCGTATAAACGATGGTTTGTGACATTTGCGACAATCCACGCGATGTTTGTGTTTCAGCCAGTAACCGGTCTGCCAGTGTACAAATTTACGCATCCCCTTGGGCCAGAACACCACCGCAAAGAAGCGACCTTTGTGCTCCACATGACAGCTCTCGCACTTCATCACCTTTCGACGACCCATTCGACCGTGATAACCGAGCTTCTTCGCAATCCGTACCTTGAGCAAAGTATGACACTTAAGACAGCGTTTGCTATCGACCTCTCGACCTCCGATATGACACTTCTTACAATTGCTCAAGCCCTCCAAATGTTTGTGAGCTTTCGATAACTTTCCCGGAGAAAACAACTGAGCCAATGCCAGTGGAATCAACACAAAAAAGAACAGCCCAACAAGCCAGGGCAAGCGATACTTCCAGAGAAAACGATGGATACCAAAACATTGCATCACAGACCTCACTGCACGAACGGGGAACGAGAGATTAGAGAAGTCCGAATCCAACGGTAGCAACGAAGGTATGGACGATAGCGGTGAGCAGCATCACATAAGTCAGAGAGCGATGCAGGTTCCGCCAACTGGAGAAGGCCTTCTTATGGCGCTCCAGCACTTCGATCACATGTGCAATTTTCCGGCTATTTAACCACTGCATCGCAAGAGTACGACATTCGGCCTTTCCCAATCCAAACTCTCTCTCCAAGCGTCGCTGGCAACTCCAGACTCGCCACCGAAGACTCACACGCTCCCAAAACAATACAAAGATGAGAGTGACAGAGTTGCGTTGATCAAGTTCAGGGTGAGGGAACCAGGCTTCTAGTTTACTACGCAGCCCCTTGCCTTCGGGAAGCTCCTTTTGCAGAAGCTCTTCACTGGATTTAAGCTCTTCTTCCAATGCTTCCTTACTCCGAGAGTATCCTCGAATATCCCGGGGGATCGTCGCGTATACAAATCGACCGATAACCCCGGTAAATACAACAATTAACATGGAGAAAAAACTGACCTGCGCAAAGATATTCCGCATGACGAACGCGGTATGGTAGAAGACCATAATGGGTCCTGTTATTCCGATGAAGACATGGAAATGCATCCAGCCCCGCATACTTCCCATCCACTCAGCACGCCGCCCTAAACGCTTTCGCAAGAGATAAAGGAAATTCAGCATCATTAAAAAAGTGCCGATATATCCGTAAGTATGACCAATCTTACCGGCCGAACGAAAAGCCTTCTGAGAAGAAGACAAACGGACTCGCTCTGTCACAGGACGGGAATAAAAATCCCATCCGTAAATCGCAGGAACAACCAAGGTTGCAATAGCAAGAGCCACAAGAAACCATGCCCAAAGTCGAACCATACCGCACTCTTTCCCTTCGAAATAGTCTGCTTACCTGTCTATTGACACTACAACTTCTGTAGAGAAACAAACAACAGCCGTTTTTTGTACTTCAAAAAGAGGATAGCAGGGGTGAAAGACCTAGTCAAGGAATAGAGAATCGATATAACATTTGACTCTGTTTCGCTTCCATAGATTTGCGTACCTGTCTATTAACACTACAACTTCTGTAGAGGAACAAACAACAGCCGTGTTTTGCACTTCAAAAAGAGGATTGCAAGGACTTACCCTTTGTCAATATCGTTCAAGCCATCCGCCTGTGGATTCATTCTCAGGTGCTCGTTGCTATCGTTGAGGTGAGATCTTGGGAGGAGTATCAGGGGTGATACAAGCTCCATTGTATTGCAACACAGGCTCACGGATACGTTGAAGTGAGATCTTGGGAGGAGTATCAGGGGTGATAGGTTTGAAGTTTGCAGCCAGCACGCTGGTTTACAAAGCTGGCAGTGTTGGTGCGCCAAAGCCCTTTCACAGTGACGCTCTTATCTTTCACGGAGACCGTGGCTTTTTGAATCGGTACATACTGTCGGGCAAAGTTATGACAAGAGATCTCGTCTTGTTTGTGAACAAACAAGCAGGAGCACATCATCTTTGCGTAGAAGGACGAGATGATCGAGGGAAAGTGTTTGACGTGATACCAGTTTGCCCCAACATAAAGGCCTAGCACCAAACAGCCAACGAGAAGAGTTCGACCACCCCATTTCAATGTTTTTTTCATAAAAAAGTCCCCTCATCTTTCTTTTGTGTTGAGGCTGGCCAGAACCAGCTTGAGGAATGTATTGCGATCAAAGGATTTGTCGCGGTCATCACCGACACGCACAATCACGAGATCACGGGAGGGGATCACAAAGATATATTGTCCCCAGTGACCGGAGGCCAAAAAGGTATCTGCGGGAGCGTCGGGGAATCGACGGGAAACACCTTGTTTGGGTCGCCCGGTATTGAGCCACCATTGTGCGCCATAGATCCCTTTGGGGTCAGCTTTGGGTGTGGTTGTCGAGAAGGAGACCCAGTCCTTTGGAAACAGACGCTTCCCATTCCAAACACCATCATTGAGGTAGAGATATCCAAACTTGGCCAACTGGCGAGGGGGAGCATACAGATAAGAGGAACCCACGAAGTTACCGGAGCCATCGCGCTCCCAGGTCACGTCTTTCATTCCGATGCGATCGAAAAGCTCCTTCCAAACAAAGGCTTCGAACTTGGAGGGGGTCACGATATTCCGCAAAAGACCCATCAACAGATTGCTCGTACCGCTGGAGTAATACCAACGTGTCGCTGGAAGGAAACACATGCCTTGCTGTACAGCAAATCGTGCCATATCCTCCCGCCCTGCGGTGTATAGCATCTTAATCACCGTCGACTTGAGTGGTGATGCTTCATAACCTTCCGACCAACACAACCCAGACACCATATTCAAGAGGTGTTGTACTGTCACTTTGCCAGCCACACCAGAACTCATCGCCTTGTAGTATTTGGACGCCAAGTCACTGCGTTTAAGAAGGCCCTTATGCTCAGCAATTCCAAACAATGCGTTCACAAAACTCTTGCTCGCAGACCAAGTCAGATGCGATGTCTTTGCATTAAATTTTCGAGCATATTGTTCATGCACCAAGTAGCCTTTGTGAATGATCACCACACCATCCGTTCGAATACCTTTGCGATCTTTTTCATCCCCAGTTCGAGCAAAGGCGTAACTCATTGCCTTCTTCAAAGCCCCTGCATTCATCCCAACTTCACCAGGAGACTTAACCTTCCACCCCAAAGTAGGCCAGTACGTTCGCTGACGTGGATATGCCTTGTAGGCCGAGAATCGAGAAAAGAGCTTGCTGGCTCCTGCCACAACAGCTTTCTTTTTGCACCCTTGCCACACCATCCCCAAACCACATACCCACAAAAGTAACCACATTCGGTATCGCAACATTCAGCCCTCACAGCATTCAAAGATGAAGAGAAACAATATGACTCTATTCAGAAGAAACAAGGGAGAGAGTATACTTCTTTGTCTTGAATGTGAAGTTGATCTCTATCCATCCACCTATTCCAACGCTCCTGACAATCCATAGACACTCCACCACAACTCGGCACCAAAGCGAGTCTGTTGGAGAATAAAGCAACTTCAAAGACGACCTCTGGCCTTTCCTCCCACAAAGTACCATACTGTGAGAGAGCGTGTTCACCAACACACCCGCAACCCCACAAAAAAAACATTTAAGAACGTAGAACCGAGTCGCCGACCGATGAGACCGGGTCGTTGACCGCTGGAACGAAAAACTGCGGAGAGCTTAATGCAGCGTGATTTGGTGCGATTGTGGCAGGAGTGGAAACGTCGGTGGGATCGTATCTTTCCGACATCCGAGCAAGAGTCTGGCCAGGGGTCCTTGGAGCGACTGGAGAGGGCTCGATGGGGAGTGATCCCTGTGGCAGCACTTGTATTTGCGTTGTTGGCTTGTTTGCAGATGATGGCGACAACAGGTCAGAGGCCTTTTGCTTCCACACCCATTGTCTTTGATGCTCCACTTCCAAGTCCTCTGCAATGGCGAATCGCCTCCAACAAAGATGGAATGTACTTTCAACTGCAACGAGATCCACGAGACAACCGCTTAATTGCACGCAAACCCGCGAAAGGGACACGCGCGTTTCGCGGTCAGGATGTTGTTCCCATCTTTGGTGACAGCAGCACCAGCGCAGAGGTGATGCTTCGTTCATGTCGTGCACCACACACCCAAGACGCTGTGGTATTTTATACCTCTGACGGCCTGGCATTGTGGCCCTGTCAAGAACAACAGGAAGAGGCGCGTATCGAGCTGCATCGCATCGGCTGGCGGTTGGCTCGATGGCGATGGGAAGTTGGTCTAACACTGGGACGCAGCGCCAACAACTCCATCGTTTTGGGCTCAGCCCTGCTCCCTGGTCGTGCTCTCTCTCTCAAGCTCAACAATGGACAACTCCATATCAGCAGTTGGGAAGTTCAACAAAAGATCTCTCCAACGCAACGACTTGTCTGCCTTCATCGCATCGCTGACAATGTCACATCAGCATGCCCCCAAAAGAGCATCGCGATCACATCGGGACAACGTTTTCGTGTGTATGCCAAAAATCACCCCGAGCACGCGGTGACCTTGTTGTGGACGGCATCCCAACAAGAGCGAGGGATGTTTGATTTGCGTCTGCCGTCGGAAAGCGCAAATGGCTTGAGTGTTCGTCAGTTAACGACCCCTCGTACACAGGGGAAGCAAGACGCCCGATACACCGTGGGAAATGCACAAATGTACTTTGCAGGGCATCTCCCCAATGCAGTGCGCACACTGGATCTCGATGAGCAAGTCCATGAGCTGGTGCTGCGAAATATATTGGTGTATCTGAGCCCGAAACAGCTCGCGAGCCGACTGAGGTCAGAGCATCACCCCACCCAAGACTTGGAAAAGCTGGCAAAAGAGGCTCCCTACATCGCACTTCAACCTCATCTAAAGAGCCTGTATCGCAATCGCTATCTTCGCAATCGAATCTGGATGGTCAACCGCTCCTTGGCTCAACGTTACCGGCTTCAAGCACGTTCTTTGTTTCGAATTCACTTTGGAAGTCAAACACACAAATCCGAATTGCTTGGGCTCGGTGTGGGTGGAGCGACATTGCAAGCACCACGCCGCAACTTGCTTCAATTTTCTCGTAGCCAACACAAAACAAGCACAGACATCCGACTTCGTACCGTGCTGACGGCTCACCAGAGAGGCAGCGCTTACTTCGTCTCCCTCGATGAAAAAGAGCAGCCCAGATACGACTCTCTCCATTTTGTCGGCAAGAAACCACTCGAACTTGCTGCAGCCACAACAGCTCCCAGTTTTCTAGCCGATCGCAATTGGAAAACAACGCAGGCAACCACACAAGCACGATCTCTGTTATGGGTGGGAGCCAATGTATATCGCAGTGATCAGGGTCTCACATACAAAAAGGAAGCGTCCGTCAAACTCCCGAAGTCAACGACACAAAAGAAAGCTCCCTTGCGCTTTGTGTACCGAATTCGCGGTCGATGGTGGAAGCGAACGAAGACATTGCAGCGCAGCAGCCGTGACTGGAGTATCTCAACCCTGGCTTTGCGACTCGGAAATTTACTGACACAGGAAAAACTAACGACAACCCTGAGAGAGCTTAATAAAAAACGTTGGAAGCGTCGAAAGCACTGTGGAAATGAAAGTCGAAAGATAGGGAGACGATGGCACCATCGGACTCGATGCTGGGGCACTGCTGATCTCTTTAAATCAGGCTTGGCGGTGTTGGTGCCCTGCTCTCCTTTGGTAAAGAGTCGCTTGCGAGAACGTTATTGTCGCCCTGGTCAGCCCACACCCACACTCAACACCAGGGGCCACTTGGTCCGTCGTGCTTTAACCTCCATACAAGGTCTCTATGGTGTCGTAGTCTTACCTTATGAGGGAAGCTCACGACTCACCGTCGATCTTCGCTCTCCTGCCAAAAGAACAAGAGTTGGTGGTGAGAAAGCCCAACACGCCGTACGCTTACTTCCGGGTTCAAGTCCAGCCTTACTTGACGGACAACCGATGAAACGCAAGATGTCGTACCTCCTTCGGGACGGAATGCTGCTTCAACTTGGTAATCAAAAGCTTCGGTATCATCGACCGAGTGGCATCCTAGCGATGGCACGTTTCAAGCGTGAGTATATCATCCCACACTACCCAGAAGGTCCCGTCTTTTCACATGTGATCGCGGGCAGTGTTGGAGGTCCCTTTCGAAGCTCTTTGCGCCAACTCCGTCAACAGCTCCCCCCCGTCACAAAGGCCCCCACACCAAAGAGAGCAAGTGGAGTATTAAAGACAAAACAACAAAAAAACAAGTCCAACGACACCCTCTCTCAAGCCCGCAACACCCAAAACATAGAACGTAGTACCCAGAGCGCAGAACGCAGTTCTGTTCGAAAGATCGCGACGAGTTTGCAGCCCGACATCCAGCGTATTGCCTTTGCGGTCACTCGTCATCATCTGGCGCGTTTAGATTCTTCGGCCTTTAAGAAGATGTTTCGACGTCGATTCATCCGCAACCCCAACAAGCCACATGCAGGTGCAGTGGTCGTGATGGATCGAACCGATGGACGTATTTTGGCTTCGTTGAGTTTTCCAGCCTTCAATCCCAACTTGCCGGAAGAGCCGAGATCTACGATACAACGAAAGCATCAGTACCTGCAGGGTCAAGTCATGGACAAATACGGTATCACAAATGCTCTATTGGCCTACGACCCCTCTCGCCTTCCTCCACAGCAACCCAAAAGCAAGCTCCTAGAGGGTCGGCCCTCCCCAATACCTCACTACCTGGAAGCCGCAGCCTGGGACCGAGAAGAAGGACGACTCTCTCTACGGGGTGAGGGACGCAGCGGGTGGTTGATCGAGCGAGCCTTGGGTGGAGCCCAAACTCCCGGTTCTACCGCCAAAATAGTCACGGCCATTGCCTACGCAAACTATCTCCGAAGCCAGGGGAAGCCGGTGCGATTCCCGCGTCACACATGCTCGGGTGGTATGATGTTCATGCGACACCGCAAGCGTCGCGGTGGGAGCAAAGTCTGGCGTCCTTCCACCATTCGGTTTCGTTGCCACAAACGCACAGGCCATGGTTTGGTCTCTTTGAAACAGGCCATGGCGTCCTCTTGCAATGTTTATTTTGCAAAACTAGCTCTTGAGATGGCCGGTGTTCCAGTCTCTTTGCTGCGCAAAGGTCGAGTGCAATGGATCAAAAATCGCTACGGTAGCTCAGGCAAATACCAGTCCCTCAAGATCCCCAGCCGTATGATCGCAGAAGCGATGAGCCGCAACCCCCAACATCGCAGTCTCTTTAAGACGGCGGCTCGCCTCGGCTTTAGCATGCGGTATCGCTACCGCCTCCCCAACACAACGCGAGCCAAGAACTCCAAACGCAACAGAAAGAAGCCCAAACGCAACAGAGCTTATGGACGATACACAGACATCTTTTGGGAGCCGGGACAAATACCCTGGAAACGACCGGATTCCTCGTTACCACCGAAGCAACAAAGGAAGCAGGAGCTGCAGCAGATCCGCCAACGCCTGTTGCGAGGTCTTCCTCACAATAGCTTCGGTGTGGGCCGTTTCTTTGGGTATGCCTCTGCCTATCCTGCCTGGCAGCAGTGGGTTCACAGCGCGACAGAGCCACGCCGAGGAAGACCCGTTTCTGTACAACGAACCTTTGGTTCCACGGATGCCTCTTTGCGAGCCATGGCCTATATTGGCTTTGGCCAGAACCTGATCGCTAGTCCATTGCGACTGGCCCACATCATCGGTACCGTTGCGAATGGTGGCTGGATGCCCTTCCCACATTTCTGGATGGGAGACTGGACACAAGACACTCCCCCCACACCAAAACAAGCCTTGCACCGCCCCACACCACAACGTGTGATGCATGCGGCAGATGCCAAACAGATACAACAAGCTCTCGCCCAAGTCACTTAC
>JALTMC010000495.1 GCA_027005175.1 Myxococcales bacterium | reverse complement strand
ATGTCCAAATGATTGGGCAGTAAGATCTCCGACTCAATCGAAGCCTGGATCGCTTCTTGCTCCTTTTCAGGAAGCTCGTTGCAGAGTTTTCTCAGCTCCCATACAGCCTCGTCCCGAGTAAGCCCCGCATACAAAGGCCAATAAAACTCACTTAACTGCCTCTCCAAGTAGGCCAAACGAGCCTGTCGATGGTCTGTTTCCTGAGACAGTCGAGACTCCTTGAGGTAGTCAACGGTTTGCTTGATAACAACCCCTGCGATAGCACCTAAGAGACCGGTAATAACAGGATCATTTAATAATACAGTTGCGATCATCTGCGTTCCTTTTGGGCACAAGAGTTCAAGCCAGTTTTTGAAATTCACGAATTCCATGAAGGAGTTTGTCGCAGTCGTCTTCGTTGTTGAAGAATCCAACAGAGACACGAATACGTGGAGTATCAAAGGGGATATCGCGAATGATAATCTTTTTGGTCTGTAAAAAATCTCGAAGAGCTTGGGGGTCACAACCTTCTATTAAAAAGGACAGCAAGGTTGCGTCATCGCGTTTGGGAGAGAGCATCGCCAGGCCGGGGATGTCTTGAAGTTCCGTATACAACTTCTGGCGTAAATGTTGGGCTCGTTTTCCAGACCAGACCCAGCCGATTTCCTTCTCTAGCAAACGCAACGATTCGCGCCATCCGTACACAACGGGACGAAAGAGGCCACCGCTTTGGAAGCGACGTGCCCCTGAGGCAGGAACCATATAAGGAGAGGTTTGATCAATCCAATGAAGCTCTCGAACACCAAAGATTCCCGTATAAGTGGGCTTGATCCGAGAGAACCACTCTTTGTGAATATACAGAAATCCCATCCCTTCAGGACCGCAAAGCCACTTCTGTGCAGGAGCGGCATAGAAGTCCACTCCCATCTCCTTCACATTGATGGGAAAGGCACCCACAGCCTGCGCACCATCCACAAGAATCGGGATGTCTTCGTCGTTACAGATACTAGCGAGAGCCTCGATGGGAAGGGAGAAGCCATCGATAAAAGAGACATGCGAAAGCGCAACCATCCGGGTGTTGGGTTCCAAAGCATCTTCAAGAAGCTCTCTGTCGTGAACAACTTTCCCATTGAAAGGCAGATAGACAACATCAACACCTTTGCGGATATGAAGCATCGAGAGGGGCGCAAGAAGACCTTGATGTTCGTGGGTTGAGGTGATGATTTGATCACCGGGTTGCCAGTCAAATCCCCACAAGATATGGTTCATAGCCTCGGTAGTATGCTGTGTTGGTGTCACTTCGTCAGGGTGTGCTCCAATCAGACGACCAAGATCCGCACGCAACCCTTCGATCTCTTCCAAATACTCCATATAATCGGGAATGGAAGCTCGCCCCTTGCGACAAGAGTGCTCCATTACCTCTCGCATCTTCTCCATCGAGCTTTCGGGCAAAGGACCACAGGTCCCAGTATTGAAGCAAACCGCCTCCTCGACCGAAGGAAAACAAGAGCGAACGTGAGCGATTTTCTCTTTCTCATTCATGAACCAAACATCCTCATTAGGGAAAGCCCAAACACCGGAATTTCCCTCAAAAATAAAAGAGTGCAGCCCTATCTCAGAACCTACAAGACAAAGCCCAGAGGGATAAAGGCTGGTAGACAAACCTCTCCTCACTGTGCAAAACGATAAGGATGTGTATAATCAAGAAATGTTGTCCCTTGCAAGGGGACTGTACCAAACGATGTTCCCAAAAGCCGAAAAGCAGAATGCTTTTTGATATTGCAAGCGGTCAAAAAAATGCACCACTCCCAGATTTCCAAACGATCCCAAACACACGGTTGGCTTATCCTTTGCGTCTTGCTTCTTGGAAGCACTGGCTTAAGTCTCTGGGCCACCGGTTGTGGTTCCGCAGAATGGCAGCAGAAGGCAAATCAGGTGGGCCTCGAAGTCAAGCGAAAACCTACAGTGGTTCACTTCAACTTCCCCAAAAATGGCGTGTTTACAACCCAAACCTTTTATGATTTCCCTTACCCTCACGCGCTTCGCCTGGACAAAGATGGCACCCCCTCCTTAAAAGCATTCCCCGCTCCCAAGCGAAAAAAGAAATGTAACCTTCCCAGCACCAAAAACCAAACGGTAAACGTGCTTCTCTCCGGCATAAACCCAGACACGTATATTAACGACTTGGTAAAGGTCAGCAACGAGCAATCCAAGGGTTTTAGTTTAAACCCTGCTATCTTTTTTCGTTTTAATAGAGCCCTTCATAAGAGATCCATCCCCCCTCCTGACACAACAACATCCACAGGATCTCCCATCTTTTTAGTCAATGTGGACAAAAACTCCCCAGAACAAGGTCAACGCATCCCTGTATTCATTCATCCAGGGCTGAAGAGTCGCTTTCTCCCCGACCATGTTGTTGTAATCCGACCCATTCCAGGCTTTGTCCTTCACCCCAAAACTCTCTATGCAGTTGTCATTCTAACTCATGTTCGCGACAGCGAAGGTTGGCCGCTCGAAGCACCACAAGCACTGACCCAACTGGCTGCCGCAACGGCCCCAAAAGATCCAACACTACAGAAGCTCTACCCCTCGTATCATCCCGTCTTTGCGCTGCTCCAAGAAAAGTGGAAGATTGCACCTGAGCAAGTCGCAGCGGCCACAGTCTTTCAAACAGGCGACCCACTGACCCAGCTAAAAAAGATGCGGGAGTTTGTTTGGAACAAAATTCCCAAGCCAACCCAACCCAAAGCTCTCAGATGTTCAAGCAATGCTTCGTCAACCCCTTATGTGACTTGTATTGGAACCTATGCTGCTCCACAATTTCAAAAAGGAGAAACCCCTTATCTCGACGCAGACAGTGGCTTCTTTACCTTTGATGCACAGGGAAATCCAAACTATACAATGGATGATCTGAGAGTCGCAATAACAATTCCCAAGCGCTATCTTGCCAAAGGAGCCCCCCAAAAGAGACCGATCCCCATCGTTATGTATGGGCACGGAACGGGCGGTAATTACAGGACAATCATCAACAATGGGACATCCCGTTTTTTAGCCAACAGCGGTATCGCCGGCATAGGAATCGACCAGGCTGTCAATGGTGCAAGAACCAAAACCCTGGCTGGAACCCGACTGGACTTCCTCTTTTTCAATGCACTCAACCTTCCAGCCGCTCGGGATAATGTCCGACAATCAGCCCTTGATTACTATTGGCAGGCCCGCTTCCTCGCCGAACTCAAAATCGAATACAAAGGCCAGACCTTTGTCTTTGACAAGAAAAAGATATGGTTCATGGGTCATAGCCAAGGAGGGCTCACAGGTCCCTTGGTTCTCGCTTTTGAAAAGAACGTAAGCGCTGCCTATCTATCCGCACCTGGCGGCTACTTAATTCATACCTTGCTGTACAAAACTCAACCTGTTGAGCCCATCTTGCTCTCCGCCGTTCTTGACTACCTTATCTGTGACGAGAAAAAGAGTATCTCCGTATTCCATCCCGTACTCTCGATGGTACAAAACTTCTTTGACCCAGCGGATCCTGTCAACTACACACCCTCTATCTTGAACGGCTCACGCCCCCCCATCCAACTCTTCATGACGGAAGGTCTGACTGATCAGTATGCCCCCCCCCAAGTGTTTGAACCCCTGGCTATCGCCATGGGACTCCCCTTACTCGGACCCTATTACCAACCCATACTGGGCCTAGACATCCGAAAACTCCCAAGATACAAGCTCCCCGTACGAGGGAACTTTGTACACCCCTCAGGACAACGAATGACCGTAGGCTTTACACAACACCAACTATGCAAACGCCCCAACGGAACCCCATGTGACGGCCACTTCGTCGCCTTCTACAACAAAAACGCCCGCCGCAACTGGCAAACCTTCTTTCAGTCTCTGCTGTATTCCGATATCGCAGAGATACAATAGGAAAGTTGATCTCGTTGGTAGTGGCCAGCCCACACCACATCGTGGACTCCCGAAAGAGAGCACCCGCACCACGTCGTAGACTCCCGAAGGAGAGCTACCCACAGCACATCGTGGACACCCGAAAGAGGGCTACCACAGCACATTGTGGACACCTTGCATACCAAAAATTCGTTTCAATGTTGGTAGCTTGTGATGGACACGGGCTCACCTGGGAATCAGTTCCCATCATTCCCAGGAATTAGGCAGATGGGTATGAAAGTTGGAAGGGTTATTTGGCAGAGGAGGCGGAGAAAGTGTAGACGCGAAGTCCGGCTTTTTCGGCCGCATAAATAATATCTTTGGTTGG
>JALTMC010000494.1:7053-15159 GCA_027005175.1 Myxococcales bacterium | reverse complement strand
CGCTTTTGGAGTTGGAGTTTACGAGGCTCATCGACAAGCTTCTTCCCCCCCATGCGCTCCCGACCCATACCACAGAAGTCCACTATCAATTCATCGATACAACAGCCCAGCTAGAACAATTGATCTCCAACATCCAGAATACAGGAGAGGTTGCTCTGGCTTCCTTATACAATTACGACCAGCAAACCCAGCAGTGTCTGGGGCTAGCGTTTGCCTTGCAGCCTCACAACGCATGGTACCTCTCTCTCTCGGACGATGCCAACCTCGCCCCCCAACAGAGCCTCGAAAAGCTTCGCAATGTCTTTGAGAGCAACGACATCAAAAAAGTCGGGCACAATTTGAAAGAGGTCTGGATCGCTCTGGCATTCCGGGATATCGAGCTACGTGGTCTGGCCTTTGATGTGATGCTCGCGTCACACTTGTTGGTGACCAACCGCACACAACATGACCTTGAGACCATCACACTGCGTGAACTGAATATCCGTAAGACTCCAGAGAAGGAGATCTTGGGTACAGGTCGCAACAAACGAACCTGGCAAGACACGGATGAGAACTCGCGATGTCAGTATCTTTGTGAAGAAGCTGATTTCTCCCTCCAGCTCACCCAGCAACTCCGGAACCGGATGCAAGGGGAAGAAAAGTTACGGCAACTTTTGGAGGAATTCGACCAACCTCTCATCCCGATTCTGGGGCAAATGGAGCGCTGGGGTATCGCCATCGACACCTCGCACCTGCAAGAGCTCAAAAAGGAAGCAGAGGGTGTGCTTGAAGACCTCCAAGAGAAGATAGCGAAACAGGCAGACGACCCAGATTTTAATGTACAGTCACCCAAGCAAGTCGGTGAATTACTTTTTGACAAGCTATCACTACACGTGGAATGCAATGTTGACATCAAACGCAACCAAAAGACAGGAACCTACAAAACGGACAGGGAGACCCTTGAGGCTTTAGAAGGCCAGGAGCTACCTAGACTCATCCTTCAGTACAGAGATTGGCAAAAACGTCTCTCCACCTACATCGATCCACTTCTTGAATTTGTGGTCAAAGATAAGGATGGTATCCCTCGTATTCACACACGATTTCGACAAACCGGAACCGTGACGGGCCGCCTCTCGAGTGTATCACCCAACTTGCAGAATATCCCGATTCGTACTCCTGCCGGAAGAGAGATTCGCAAAGCCTTTGTGGCAGGCCCCAAAAACTGGGTCATTGTGAGTGCTGACTACTCCCAAGTCGAGCTGCGTATCCTCGCACATATTTCGGGAGATCCCGACTTATCAAGAGCCTTTATGGAGGGGGAGGACATCCATACTCGAACCGCCAGTATTATCTTCGGAGTTTTCCCCAGCTTTGTATTGCCAGAGCAACGAAGCGCAGCCAAAGCCATCAACTTCGGTATCGTCTACGGCATGGGACCACCCCGGTTGAGCAAACAAATCAATGTCAGCGTGAAAGAAGCAGGTCGATTTATTCGGTCTTACTTTGAGTCATACCCCAAAGTGAAACACTACCTCGATAACACCATTCAACACGCCCGAAAAAGCAGGTCGGTGGAGACCTTATTTGGTCGTCGTCGTGAGATCCCAGACATCAATTCAAAGGCACCTCGTGTCAAAGCTCACAACGAACACATCGCGGTCAACACTCCCATTCAAGGAACAGCCGCAGATCTGATCAAAAAGGCCATGATCCATGTCGCCAGACGACTGCGAGAAGAAGGGTTTCAATCTCGCCTCCTTTTGCAGATCCATGATGAGCTGCTTTTTGAAGCCCCTCCAGAAGAGCTTAACCGCCTTCAAGCCATGGTCCAAAAAGAAATGAGAGAAGCCATTAAGCTAGACATCCCCCTTGTTGTTGACGTAAGTCACGGTAAAAACTGGTCCGACGCACACTGAACCGTTCTGTCGAACAGACACAAGCTTGGAAACAAACACACGACACTCCTGCTCCAACAAAGAGCAGAGGAGACCGAGCCCAAATCTTCTGTTCGGGCAGTAACCTTCTAAAGTCACTTTGCGCTCCAACAAAGAGCAGAGGAGACCGAGCCCAAATCCTTCGTGTTGTTCGCTGTGAGAGCGCACAAAGCCTGAGCGAATCGAACGGTTTTCTAGTCGCAACAGAGCGTTCCAAGCATTCATGAGCAAACCCATACTTTTTGCACAGATTCTTTGTCCATGTTATGACTAGAGAAGATCGTTCGTCCGAAAACATCGGAGAGTCATGTATGTGGAAGCCAGCAACCTATGCCGTAGAATCGTTTGTGTCTTGGTTTGTGAATCAAGTGTTGATCGATGCCCCTCAAGAAAAAGTGACCCGTAAGGAGCTTCAAGCCTGGTTTGAAGACTTCCCAGCCCAGAACCCCATCGAGTATTTCTGCAAGAAGCATACGGAAATTCCTGTGAGTCACGACTGGTTGCAAGAAGGCAGACGGCGCAGCGATGGCTCTGTGGTCGCAGAATTCTCTTTTCCCAGCAATATCAAGACAGGATGCGAACGCAACGATCAGGTTCAAGGACAAGCACTTCTGCATCCAAGTCGGGCTCATAGTCCTGCTGTGATCATGCTACATGGATGGCTCACACCGGGACACCAACAGTCTATGCTCACAGCCAAAGAGCTGCTCAAACAAGGATACTCCACCTACATGATGGAGCTACCTCAACATATGCGTCGCAGCGCCAAGGGCAAATTCTCGGGTAGCACCTTCATCCATCCCGACTTGCGGCTGTTGTTTGGTGCCATTCAACAAAGTGTAGCCGACCTACACAAGCTCATGCGATTGCTCTCGAATCAGGGACATACACAGATTCACCTGATGGGTATAAGTTTCGGCGCTTATATCGCAACCCTGGCCGCTTGTGCCCCACCCAATTCACAATGGCTGCAAAGCTTAAACCTCGTGATGCCCCTTGTTGATCTAGGCTACACCTTTGCTCATTCACCGATCTTACGCAAAGGTCGTGACCTGCTTCAACACCACGATATCACAATGGAAGAGTTGCAAGAATTCTTTGCACCTCTCCATACCAAAAACTTTCGCCCCCTCGTACCGCGAGAACGAATCCTGCTCGTCAATGCCAGTCATGACCAAGTGTCATACGCTCACAAAGTCCGAGAGCTATGGGAGACCTGGAACTATCCACACCTGTTTGAAGAACCCCAAGGCCATGTGTCTATGTTCTTTGCACGCGACCCCTACCGACGTATAGCCCGACACCTTGCACAATACACCAAAGTCCACGGTTTTCTCGGTAGCAGCGACACCAACCCACGCCCACAAATCGTCTTACTGTAGCCGCTTTAAGTTCGGGGTTCGTCGGGAGTTCGGGGTTCGTCGGGATGTGAGGGGTTTGTAATTTGCTATCACCTGCCACTTTCTATTCCGTCAGCATCAATAGCAGTTCTACGATCGTCTTGGTGTGGGTAGAGGCTTTCCACGAAGAGCCTGAATAAAGTAGTAGAGGACACTGGAAGCTCCCCAGGTCAGACCTATGACAACACCAACATCAACGATTCCTCGCCAGGGTTGGCTTAATTGTCGAATGATAATGATCAGACATACAACCATCGCGATAATAAACCAGGACAAACACATTCGCTTGCGCGGAGCTGAAAACAAAGCCATACAATAGAAGGGGGCCAGAATCACACGTAGAGGCTGTGGATCTCGCGCCAAAGACATCACACGTGTTGCCACCATCGGGCTGAAAGACTTCTGAAACCCCCGATACCCCTCCATATACGCATTCATTACCGCCCACACAACATAACAGGTCCAGTGCCATGCATTCATCATATCATTGACCACAGGCTCTATCGCCAGGGGTGTGAGGCGAAACAAAGCATGAACCAACAAAGCCAAAATGCCACCAACTCCCCACAACGCGACCAACAGACCTGTCCATGACAGTGGTTTTGTTGGTTCCATCGCGTTAAACGAGTTCAACGAGAATGGAAGCCCCCATGCCGCCGCCGATACAGAGGGTAGCGAGGCCACGTTGACGGCTGCGGAAGCGAAGCGAGTGGAGGAGGGTCACAAGAATGCGTGCACCGCTAGCACCGATGGGATGACCAAGAGCGATGGCACCGCCATTGACGTTCGTTTTGTTGGGATCGAGTTCAAGGTCACGCATCACTGCGAGAGCCTGTGCTGCGAAAGCTTCGTTGGCTTCGATAAGATCAACGTCAGAGATATGCCATCCTGCTTTGGTCAGGGCTTTGCGCGACGCGGGAATAGGCCCGAGTCCCATCACATCCGGCTCAACACCTGCGGTAGCATAGCCTTTGATCACGGCCATGGGCTCCACACCCAACTCCTTCGCCTTATCAGCAGAAGCAATGATCAGAGCGGCCGCACCGTCGTTCAGGCCTGATGCATTTCCAGCGGTCACAGTTCCATCTTTTTTAAAAGCACCACGTAGCTTCGCAAGCTTTTCAGGCGCTGACTTTCGAGGATGCTCATCGACGTTAAAGATAACGGGATCACCTTTGCGCTGTGGGATCTCAACATCCACAATCTCTTCCAGGAACGCATCACTTTCCATGGCGATCTCGGCACGAACCTGACTTTGGTATGCAAACTCATCTTGCTCCTCGCGAGTGAGACCATACCGCTCTGCGATATTTTCTGCGGTAATCCCCATATGGAAGTCGTTGAAGGCATCCCATAAGCCGTCGTGGATCATCATATCGACCAGGCTGCCATGTCCCATGCGACTGCCCCATCGAGCTTTTGGCATCACATACGGAGCCTGACTCATGTTCTCGGTACCACCAGCAACCACCACATCGGCATCACCTGCGGCGATAGCCTGTGCAGCCATCATCACAGAACGAAGTCCAGAACCACACACCTGATTGATGGTGATCGCTGGCGTGGAGACAGGCAAGCCACTGCGAATCCCAACCTGACGAGCAACGTTTTGACCTTGCCCGCCTTGCAACACACAGCCAAAGATCAGGTCATCTACCTGATCAGCCGGGACCCCCGACTGTTTGAGTGCTTCGCGAACAGCGATCTCACCCAAACGAGGCGCGTCAACCGTTTTTAAGGAGCCACCAAAACTACCAATGGCAGTCCGCACAGCACTCAAAATGACAATATCTTTCATGATCTCTACTCCTACAACTACTTCTTAGGCTTGGGCAATGGTGCAGGTGAGACCTGCCACTTTTTCATACGTTTAAGAAAAGCTTTCACCGACTTGTTGGGATACTTTGGCAAAGCAGGTAGCTTCTTCGGATCTTTCTTGAGCTGCTTCAACAAGTAGGCGATGGCTGTCTTTAGCTGCCGATCATTTCCACGCTCAACATCGGTGGGTGTGTTGTCCACTTTAATGTCTGGTGTCACACCTGAGTTTTCCAGGCTCCAGCCAATTGAGGGAGCCCACCATGCATACTCGGGTTGTGTGGTGAGTCCTTTGTCGAGGAAACGCTTGTTGGCTCGAATACCAACCACTCCACCCCAGGTTCGGGTACCAATCACGGGGCCAAGCTTGTTAAACTGAAAACTCTTACAGAAGATATCACCATCGGAACCAGCGGTTGCGTTCGTCACAGTGGCAACATGCCCGTGGAATGTTTTGTCTGGAACCTTCTCACTATAAGGAGTGTTGCGTGGCTTGAAAAATGCCCAGATCTTGCGCATTAACTTTTGAATAATGAGCTGAGAAACAAACCCGCCACCATTGCCACGTACATCGATGACCATCGCCTTCTTGTGCAGTTGGGGATACCACATCTTATAGAATGCGATCAGCCCAGCACCCGACATATTGGGAAGATGGATATAACCGACCTTACCCTTGCTGAGCTTGAGAGTCAGCTTGCGTCGGCTCTCCACCCAGTCCACATACCGGAGGTATTTCGCGGTATACCAACCCAAGGTTTTGACAACAATGCGTCGAGCACCTTTGCGTGAAGGGATGTTATTTACAGTCAGAGAGATCAAGCGACGACCCTTATTCTGAAGAAACTTATAGTAGTTATCAGATCCCTTAAGAGTTTGACCATCGATCGCGAGGATATAGGTTCCTTTGCCAAGCTTCAGATGATGAGCCGCCAAAGGAGATGCTTCACTCTGGGACCAAGGTGCCCCACGATAGATCTTTTGAATTCGATAAAAGCCCGAGTCCGTATCCACTTTTAAGTCGGCACCCAACACACCATCAGAAGAACGAGAAAATCGACGGCGATCACCACCCCACACATAAGTGTGAGATGTACCCAACTCGGCAATCATCTCACCGATCAGATCATTGAGTTCATCCCGAGTAAGAATACGGGGCAAAACGGCCAGATAGCGTTCACGTATCTTATCCCATTGGATACTCGCCATATTGGGAGCCCAGTAAAAGTCGCGCTGCAGCCTCCATGCTTCCAAAAAGATCTGCTTCCATTCAGCCGCAGGATCAACCTTCATTCGCAAACGAGCCAGACTGACCAAGCCACGACGACCTTTCGGCTCACGTGTCGCCTTTGTCGACATCACACGGAAGGTAGATCTACGACGGATCGCGATGTATTTCAAATTACTTGAGACAGAATAGCTCGACACACCACGCGCCAACACCTTCAACTTCTTCTTCTTGAGAAGATAAACATGAAGCATGATCTTTTTACGCCAGCGATGACTCCGCCCCAACGACATCTTAATGGTGGGACGACTCATAAACACAACCCTACCCTTCAAAGCGGTCAAACCAAAATAGTGACCCGCCGGAATTTTAGGCAACGTATAAACACGATCCAATAAGCCCTGCTCGTCAATTCGAACCCTCACCTTTTTCTTCTTCTTGCCCTTCTTTCCCTTGAAAACTTTCTTGCCCTTCTTGCCTTTAGAAGCTTTCTTCCCCTTCTTGCCAGCCTGCTTCGTGACAACAGGGCGAGCATCGGGAACAACCTTCCCCTTCTTGCCAGCCTGCTTCGTGACAACAGGGCGAGCACCGGGAACAACCGCAACCTTGCCCTTTTTCGCAGCTTCCTTTTTCGCAGCTTTCTTTTTCGCAGCTTTCTTTTTCGCAGCTTTTGTTTCGGCTTTGTTTCGTTTTTGAAGCAAGGGTTCCTTGGGAGCAAAGGGGGCGCGTGTTTTTTTTGCTAAGACAAGAGCATATACCTTCGTCGCTTGGTCAACGGTGTCGGTAAAGTCAAAGCTTCCGATAAAGGGGTTGATCGTTCGTTGTGAGAGGAAGTAGAGGCGTTTGCCATCGGGAGACCAAGATGGGTCAAAATCATTGGTCCAGAAGCGCGTCGCGCGGATGGTTTTCTTGGTTTTGGTGTCGTAGAGAAAGATCGAACGAAACCAGTTTCGTTCGAATTTCACGTAGGCCACATAACGACTATCAGGGGACCATCGGTATGTGGTCGTTTCCCAAACTTTGGCAGAATCGATCAGTCGAGTCTTGCCAGTCTTGACAGAAGCCAACCATAATTTGAGATTTTTGTCTGCAAACACGACCCACTTTTGGTTGGGTGAGACAGCAGGAGCAAAGCTCCATGCCTTGCCATTTTTGGTAATAGCTTTGGGTGGTTTCTCACCCAACGCATCATACTTCACGATCGCATCTTCCCCCGTCCGATCCGAGATCGCGAACACAGATTTACCATCGGAAGAAAATGACGCAAACTTCTCACGTTTTCCAGAGCTACGAGAGATGCGAATCGTCAACTGATCTTTCTTAACGGGAATATTGAACAGGTCACCACGTGAATTGATAAGCAGACGTTTTCCTTTGGGACCCAGATCGAAGCCATCCATAAATCGAGCAACTGACACCAATCGACTTTGTTTGCGCACAACATCCGTGGGCAGTGTGATTGAGATACGAGAAGAGACCTCGGTTGCCAGATTAAGGTGCCATAGATCTGCTCCTCGTTGGTAAACAATCTGATCTCCACCCAAGGCAGGCCAGCGCACATCCCAGTCTTTGTGAAAGGTATGCTGCCAGATCTTTTTGGTCACGGGATTGATCGAAAATAGATTTCGTTTTCCAGTTCGGTCGGACAAAAAGTAGATACGGGATTTGTGCCACATGGGAAAGGAGTCGGTACCAGGGTAGGCTGTAATCTTGCGGTAATTCTTTGTTTTAAGAGGACCTACCCAGATAT
>JALTMC010000494.1:0-7043 GCA_027005175.1 Myxococcales bacterium | reverse complement strand
GCCATATCCGATCTTGATGCGCTGGGGTAAACCTTCACCTGTGAGAGAGACAGAGTACAGACGCCAGAAACGATTTGGTGTACGTCGCAATGAGTTGAAGACGACGTTTTTACTATCGGGAGTCCAGCCAACAACAAATTCAGGACCAGCACGAAAGGTCAGACGCTTGGGAGCACCACCTTGGGCAGGGATAATATAAACATCCATGCCACCGCCATAATAGGCTGAGAATGCGATCCATTTTCCATCCGGTGAGAACTGGGCCATCCCTTCTGGCCCAGCATGACTAGTCAAACGTCGCGCAATCCCTCCCTGCAAAGAGACGCTCCACAGATCCCCTTCTGCGCTGAAGACGACGGTATTACCGTGTACCGTAGGGTACCGATAATAGCCTGAAACAGCTTTCGCCTCCGCCAACGGACTACCAAACCCTAAGATCATACAAGTCGCGAGAACAAGCCACCATCCAGTATGACTTGTTGTCCGCTTTGCGGTGGGAACTTTGAGCTTCATCCTATGCTCTCCTCATTCTGAAAGAATTGCCACAACACAGATCTATCAATGGTCGTTTGAGTATGCGTAATTCGTAATTCTGTCAAGACATTCACAAGAATGAGGTCTCCAAAGAGATGGCGAATCCTCTGCTGCAAGAGAGGATTCGCCACCTCCATTCGACTCAAGCTTTGCCCGCTCTCATGACTTTGCTCGTTCTTGTGATGAACAGCACAAATCATCCGAGCCAAGAAAGACAAGCAATTCGAATGATGCCGGTTCGTAAACGTGCAGACACTCACAAAACCTGTTATAAAATCTTACTCCTGAGGAGAAGCCCGTTGTTTGTTGCAACGTTTGAATATCGTAGGGAGAGTCTGTCAACTACCCCATCCATTCGGACTTCGTCCTGTAGATTCTGCCGGGTCCGCGATCGGGAGGGGGATTTCCACGCCCACAACCTAAGAGGTTTTTTTCTGATGAGTTCGTACGAGAGGATAGAACCTACGAAAAGTGGGAAATCGTTTCTGCGAGAGTCAAGTATGTTGACAAAGCTGGATGAATCTAGCTTTGAGATGATTTATAAACAACTGGAATGGATACGCTTACCTCCAAACACAACACTATTTCAACAGGGGACACAGGGCAATGAACTCTATATCCTAGTGTCGGGCCGACTGGGTGCTGTACGTGAAGCGGAGGACGGTGCCTCTGAACTGATTGGAGAGATCAAGCCCGGTGAATCCATCGGAGAGATGTCTGTCCTGACGGAAGAAACACGCACCGCTACCATCATCGCCTTTCGGGACTCTATCCTGGTCACCTTGTCCAAACAGAATTTCCGCAAGCTGATAGAGACACACCCAGATACCCTCTTAATGATGAATCAGGTTCTCATCGAACGACTCCAAAACAATATCACAGGGTCCTCCGAGTCCCAAACGGTCACGAAGATCTTTTCGGTGATACCGATCTCCGAACAACTACCCACCTCTCACTTTTGTAAGAGGTTGGAACAAGAACTATCCCACTGGGGAAGAGTGCTGCGCCTCAGCAGCGTAAACATCGGTCAACAGACAGGCATCAGCCTGGGCAATTTTGATGATGAGACCGTGAGTAAAATCGTATTCTGGCTCCACGAGCAAGAGCAACATTATGATTTTCTCATTATGGAAGCAGATCATAACGAAACAGCCTGGACCAAATTCTGTGTTCATCATGGAGATCGCCTTCTCTTGCTTGCGAATGCGACACGAAGCCCACAAGGAGATCTTGGTCGGCCTTATACAAAGCAGCGTCCGGGTATTTCTCGCAGGAGAGAGCTTGTCCTTGTCCACCCAGACTCCACCCGAACACCATCGGGAACACGATTTTGGCTCGACACTTACCCTGTAGACTCTCATTACCATATCAGATTGGGCAGCAAGCCCGATCTCAAACGCTTGGTACGTTACCTCACAGGTCGCTCGATCGCCCTCTCGCTCGCAGGAGGTGGTGCACTGGGGATGGCTCATATTGGTGTTCTCCGCGCTTTGCGTGAGTACGATGTTCCCATTGATCTAGCTTGTGGTGTGAGCGCTGGAGCGACTATCGCGGCCCAACAAGTCTGTGGGTGGTCCCATCAACAGATCGCTCAACAGACCAAAGCAGCCTTTCCCAAAAACCTCTTCATGGATATCAATGTACCCATCGTATCCATGTTGCGAACAAGGATGTTACGCGCAGGCTTTCAACAGATCTTTGGAGAGCGACGTATCGAAGATCTATGGAGTAAGTATTACTGCTCTTCCAGCAACCTGACCCAGGCCCGGATTAAGCTGCTGGATCAAGGATTGCTTTGGGATCGCCTGATGGCCAGCGGTGCCCTTCCAGGATTCTATCCTCCCTACACCGATGAGCATGGGGATCTTCTTGTGGACGGAGCAATTCTCGACAACCTTCCAGCCTTACACACAGAGAAATACTGTCAAGGGAAAAAAATAGCTGTCAATGTCATTCCAACCCTGGACATGAACATCTGCAACGGATTGCCCGCCAACCAGTCTTCCATCGGTATGCTCTTAAATGCGGTAAACCCATTCAAAACAGAGTCGTTTCCGAATATTTTCCATATCGCATTGCGAAGTGTGTTTTTGCACGGAGTTTTTGACGCAGAGAAGATCAAGCAGTCTGTGGACCTCTATATTGAACCCCCACTCGAACAGTTCTCCTTTTTAAGTATGGGTGCCTTTGATAGCATTGTAAAATTGGGGTATCATGCAGCACGTCCGGCAATTGAGTCATGGATCGCCGGAGATCCTGAAGTACGACGAATCATCTCTATCAATCAGGCTTGACAATCGATTGTCAACGACCCCCACTCCATTCGGGCTTCACCCTGAAGGTCCTGCCGGGTCCGCGATCGGGAGGGGGTTGCCACGCCCACAACATAAGAGTTTTTTTTCTGATGAATGAACGATCCACACTGCTTATTTTGGCTGTTTTGTTCGGAGCACTCGCACTTTATATCCTTGCTCGAAGAAACGACAAACTACCCATTTCCCCAAAAACATCGAAGCGCCTCTCACCAAGAGCCCTCCGACCTCAGAGGCATACTCCCCAACCTCAGAGGCGTGCTCCTCAACCTCGAAAACGATCCTTTGCCAATGCAATCTCCACAACAAGACCAACGACACAAGCGTCATCCATCAGCCTAAAACAGCGGTTTGAAAGGCTCCGACGTCGAATTTTGGATCCAACAAGTGGCTTAATCTATAAAAGAAAGTTGCTGCCTGCTGCGATGGTTCAAAAGGTCCTTGGTTTCCCCAAGCCGTTACAAGCTGTCTTTTTACAGGGAATTCCACGTAGCCGTCGGTATGATGCCGTTCAGTTTGTCTTGCGACACCAACCAACAGCCAACCAATATATCCTGGGTTTGCAGGTTTGGCTTGGTAAGCCACAGGCAATCCAAGCACGCTGGGCTAGTCAGCAGAGAAGCTATCCCAACGTCCGCCCCCACGCCAAAGCCGTCGCAGGGCTTCATTCCTTTGTTGCTCATCGCAGCGATGTCTCTTACCTCAACGTACAAACTCGTACGTCCGTGTTCTCTCTCAGTTGTCACCAGAAGTACTGTCCAAAAGGGAAACACCTCAAGACCTTTGCACATACTGTGGCGACTCTACTTCCTTAAATGCCGGAGACTTTCCGAATGGCTGCATCCATACAAACGATATCTTTGCCCACACCCACAGCAGCGTTCTATCCCCTGACAAGCTGGGAGATGCTCACGATTTCAGGCAAAGACCGGGTTGATTTTCTCAAAGGGCTGCTCACCAATACCATACGAAAATTATCCCCTGGAGACGGCAATCCAACACTCTACCTCACGGTCAAAGGCCGAATGGAGGGAGAGGCACTGCTGTGTTCCCAAGAGGATGAGATCCTCCTATTAAGCCCTCCTGGTGAGGGGCAAAAGTTATACGATTTTCTCAACCGCTATCACATCATGGAAGACATCACTCTCAACTTGAGTCAACAATACCAACCTCTTCTGTGTACAGGTCATACCCTGAGTCCCCTACTGGAAGCCTTCGAATTAAGTCTGCCTGACATGAACAAAGGCCTCCGACTCGACTCACTACTCCCCACTGTCGACGTTGCCATCTGGGGCACGCGATACCCCATCCTTCAACCTCTGGAGACCCTGGTCATTTGGACCCGCTCTGAAGATGCACCCGCCCTCATGGAGACGTTACAACAAAAGGGCTGCCCCCCCCTCTCTGAGACAGAATTCCTCACCTTGCGAGCAGCCTATCAATGGTATGATAGTCAGCAAGATCTGGAGGGATTGCTTGTTCATGAGGCACGCCTCGAAGAAACACATGTGGACTTTGCCAAAGGTTGTTTTGTTGGGCAAGAGGTTGTGGCCCGAACCCAACATCGTGGACAAGCCACGAAGTATTTGTATACTCTCCGGGCCTCCGAACCCCTCCCAGACAACGCACTCATTCAGGACGAATCGGGAAAAGAGGTGGGCAAAGTTGTCAGCCAATGGATCTTGTCAGACCACACTCCACTGTACCGAGCATTGCTGAAGCACAAGATGCTGGAAGAGGCCGAACAATTACAAGCGGTTGTAGAAGAGAGAGCGATACCTATCCAATTGGTGGAATTTACGCCATAATTTGCAGAAAGCCCCTCAATAAAACTTTTGTGAGCAGAGCACGTTGAGGAAAAGAGGTTGACGTGGGAACAAATGCGTCACAGAATAGCGAACGCCCTAGCTACGATGGAGAAAGCTCTGTGATTGCGTGTCCCTGGTGTCAATACACTCACTCTGGTTTGCTAACCGCAAGTCAATGTCCTCAATGTATGCAGAGTTTCTCTGGTTTGTATCTGTGCATGGATGAAACATGCACAATGCACCGTCACTACCAGGGAGCCAACCGCGAATGCAATGTGTGCGGACGCCGCTTGCTCGGAGAGTTCAGTGGTCGTGACATCAACTGGGGCAATGTCCTCTATCGAATCCGAGAGTTTCTCGGTGGCGGTGGAATGGGAGAGGTCTATCGCGCCATTGAACAAGACAACGCAGAGACATTTCGTCGTGAATGCGCTGTCAAGTTCAACAAAAATATGATGGACCCGGAAATTGTGGAGCGATTTAAGCGTGAAGTCAAGATCCTCAACATGCTACAGAACCCCCACAACATCCGTGTCTATAACTATGGAGAGCTGTACGAAGAGCGTGCGGCAGGCATGGAGGTCCGAGCCCAATTTATGGTCATGGAGCTTCTCACCGGCCATGATCTCAACCAGGTTGTAAAAAAGGGAAAACTCCCGCCACGCGAAGCCTTACCCATCTTTGTGCAAGTGTGCAGCGCGCTGTCAGAGGCCCACCAAAAGAGTATCATCCATCGCGACTTGAAGCCACACAACATCATGTTGCAGAGTGTGGCCGGTGATCAGTTTGCCAAAGTCTTTGACTTTGGCTTGTCTCGCATTGATAGCATGAATGATAATCTGTCAACCACAGGTGTTGTCATGGGAACCTTCCGGTATATGTCACCGGAACAGGCTCTCAACGAAGACATGGACCATCGTACAGATATCTTCTCCTTGGGCGTTGTCCTCTACGAGATCCTCACAGGAGTTCACCCCTTCCCCGCAAAAAACCTTTTTGAGTTGTTTACGTTACACCAACATGGTCCTCCCCCCATGGAAGGTATCCCAGACGACCTGACCGCGATTGTCAACAAGGCCCTCGCCTACGAAAAGGACAAACGCTACCTCAGCATTGATGTACTGCGTGGAGACCTCTTATTATGGCTTGGTGACAGCATCTCAGGACGCTCTATCAACACATCACAGATCCTTGCACTTCAGGAGCTTCAAGAGCTTCAAGAACTCGAAGCAAGCGAGGCCCTCTCCGCTCCCGTCGAGAGTCCAAGCCCTGCATCTGCCCCTCCTTCCAGCCGCCAAGGGCTGTGGATCGGTATCATCGCCATGCTTGTCCTGGCCGTAGGCGTAGGAGGATTCTTTGCCTTCCAAGGCCCTGACAACGATGCAAACCCAACTCTACACCCCAAGATGAGGCGTCAGCACCCCACTCTTGTTCGGCGTATCGTTCCTCAACAACGTCGCACCCGAGCACCTTCGATTCGATACATTCCACCCAGAATGGTGACCCCGCGACGGAAAGTCAAACAACGAAACCCTCGTGTTCGTCGTCGTATTGTTCGTCGTCGTATTGTTCGTCGTCGTATGACTCGACGCTATCGACGCCGACGCCGACGCCGACGTCAATTCCGCCGCAGCTATGTCCGTCGTTATGTGAGACCACGCCCACGGCCCGTTGTTCGACGCATCGTCATTCCTCGCCCCCCCCCAAGGAGAGTGGTCCGTCGAAAAGCCCCTGTTCGAGTTGCGATGCTAGTTCGACCTCGTCCACGACGCATCATTCAACGCCCTCCCCCTCGCCGTTCCTGCCCCAGCAGGAGCCCTCTTATTCGATATGGGCAGCTCGATCGCGCTTTGGGAAGAAAACTAACAACCCGAACTAGCCGCTATATCAATCGCGCAGCCAAAGAAACGATCTATGACGCAGGACTGCGTCTCTCCCAAAGCTGGAAGCGATCTCCTGTGATCTGCAAACGCCGCTCCCTACAACGCCGAATCCTCCGAATCATCCAGGCGTATTGTCGACGATACAAACCCTCCCCCTCATGTCGCAACTATCGCGCAAGCAAGCTCCCCCAGGGTGGACGTGTTGTCTTTGTATGCCGAAAATAGCTACCAAGCTCCCCCAAAGGTGGACGTGTTGTCTTTGTATGCCGAAAATAGCTACCAAGCTCCCCCAAGGATAGACGTATTATCTTTGTATGCTGAAAATAGCTACCAAGTTCCCAGGGGTGGACGTGTTGTCTTTGTATGCCGAAAATAGCTACCTACTATCAAATCGATTGATAACTTTGCCTGAAGGATCAAACACCACAAGACGATTGATCTTGTGATGGCGTCGAATGGCGATCCACAAAGAATAAGCTTTTTCAGCACGTCGCGACTCATCGAGG
>JALTMC010000493.1 GCA_027005175.1 Myxococcales bacterium | reverse complement strand
CAAGCTCTCGAAGCAGACGACTTATGCGAGCAACTTCCTTTCTTACAAATTGCAACGTCTCTTGCGTTTGGTGGGTGTCGGGAAAAGACAGAGCCATTTCGAGTTGAGATTGAATGGAAGCAAGAGGATTTCCAATGTCATGAGCGATACCTGCGGCAAGCGTACCAAAAGCTGCCATCTTTTCTTGATGAAGCATTTGAGCCTCGCGTTTTTTTTCATCGGTTACAATTCGACCCATTTGCAAAACAGAAGAAACTTCTCCTTCTGTGAAGACGGGATAGGTTGTAAGATGGATGATCTCTTCCTGACGAGGATATCCCATCGACCTCTCATCCGAAGCAGGCTGACCGGTTAAAAATGTGGTCTGAACAGGACAATTAACGTGAGGGGAGTCGAGTCCCTCAAGGACTTGGTAGTAAGGCTTTCCAATCATATCTGAACCATAAACTCGCAATGCATCCTTATTCGCCTTGATAATCAACGATGATAGAGAGATAACAACGATCTCTTGACCAATGGAGTCAAGAAGAAGCTTGATAAACGCCTCATTCGTTTCTAGCTCTTTCGTTCGCTCAACGATACGTTGCTCCAGCAACTGATGGGATTCCTCTACAACACGACTCATTCGATTAAAAGAATGGGTTAACTGAATAAACTCCTTTGGACCGGAAGGCTCCACAATTTCTCCAAGCTTCCCATCGGCCATGCGCCCCGACGCTTCTGTCAAAGAACCCAATTGACGTCCTAAACGTGAAGCCGTAAAAAGAATCCCTATGGAGAGAAAGCACAAAAGAAAGCAGGCAAAGAGAATAGACTGTTTTTTCAGCAATTCAAGAGAGCGCAATGCCCTTTCGGTTGGAACCTCGACCAACACACGCCAACCTAAGTGGGGCACGCTGGCAAAGGCTCCCAACACATCAACGCCTGCATGATTTTGGTAGTGCTCTGACCACGCCTGAGAATGAGATTTACGATGTTCCACAAAATTACGATACAACTGTCTTCCATAAGGAGCTCGATGCAAATCATGAAATGACCCGCAAATAACTTTCGAATCCTTGTCCAGAAGATATACCGACGCACGAGAGGTGTGTTCTTTGTGGGCTTTAACAAGCTTGTGATGAACATCAAATTTTACATACAAGCAAACAACGCTGGTAGGTTGTGAAGGAATACGGAGTGGGAGAGCGACGACGAGCAAAGGTTCATGCTCAGGATAGAGAAAGGTCAAAGCAGAAGAGGCTCCCCCCCGAGGTTCCACACAAAAATGTTGAGAGATCATAGGCTCCGTGGTTTGTGATGCCTTTGCCAGGAGAACCCCTCCCCCCCGAAACAAAGAGATCATCTCAATCACAGGGTGAGTTGAAACCTGCGTCGTAAAATAGCTTTGTATTTTCTGCCGCGCTTGAAGCCACCTTCTTCGATGACCACTTTGAAGAATTGTTTGAGCGTGCTGAAGAAATATCTTGTTCTTCACGATCGAGTGGGATGACTGAAGTACCTCCTTGACAAAAGTCGCTGTTTTCTCTGCCTCCATCAATGCGACATTCCGAAGATTTTGCAATGCCACTGTTGCTAAGTTTTTTCGACTGGTTTGGTAGCCCCAAATATTGGAAGCAGCCAGAGGAAAGAATGAAAAAAGGACAAAGAGCAGAAAGAGCTGATGAGTTAAGGCCAAACGAGGAAGGCGAAATTTAAAAAGGGATAACATGTTTCGTTTTCCGTTACATATCTATGATTACATAGAGATCCGCCGGAGACGAAGAGCATTGACAACCACAGAGACAGAGCTAAAGCTCATTGCAGCTGCCGCGATCATTGGACTGAGTAGGATCCCAAAGTGAGGATACAACAATCCTGCCGCAATGGGAACACCGATTGCGTTGTAGATGAAAGCAAAAAACAAGTTTTGTTTAATATTATTCATGGTGGAGCGACTGAGCCGACGAGCACGAATGATCCCACGCAGATCTCCTTTCACAAGAGTCACCCCTGCGCTCTCCATCGCAACATCTGTTCCTGTGCCCATCGCGACACCAACCTGAGCTTGGGCGAGCGCAGGTGCATCATTAATGCCATCTCCAGCCATCGCAACAATATGTCCCTCGCTTTGAAAACGCTTGACAACATCAGCCTTTTGGTCTGGAAGCACCTCTGCCACAACTTCATCCAGGTTCAGTTTTTTTGCAACAGCTTCTGCTGTTGTTTGGTTGTCCCCTGTCAGCATCACAATCCGTAAACCTTCAGCATGAAGCTGTTGGATCGCTTCGGAAGTTGTCTCTTTAATCGGATCAGCAACCCCAACAATACCAGCAAGTTTACCATCCACCGCAACAAACATAGCGGTCTGCCCCTCCTGACGCATCTGCTCCGCCTGTTCTGTGAGCACCCCCATCTCTACTCCAGCATCTTGCATCATCTTTTTGTTTCCCAAGACGATCTCTTGCCCTTTAATTTGCCCCTTAACGCCTTTTCCAGTCATGGACTCAAAAGAGGCAACCTCAAGCAAAGAAACCCCACGCTCTTGAGCGCCTGCTACAATCGCTGCGGCCAGAGGGTGCTCGCTGGCACGCTCAAGACTCGCAGCCAGCTCTAGCAAATCATCTTGCTCCCACGCTGACACAACAGCCACTTCAACGAGCTTGGGCTTCCCTTCGGTCAAAGTTCCTGTCTTATCCACAACAAGGGTATTCACTTTGCGCATCACCTCAATGGCTTCCGCATTTTTAAAGAGAACACCCAACGTGGCCCCTTTTCCTGTGGCCACCATGATGGACATGGGAGTTGCCAGTCCAAGGGCACAAGGACAGGCGATAATAAGTACGGCAACAGCATTGATTAACGCATAGGCCATACGTGGAGAAGGGCCAAAAATCCCCCAGACCACAAAGGTGAGAATAGCCACTCCAATGACGACAGGTACAAAGTAGCCTGCCACAGTATCAGCCAGTTTTTGAATCGGTGCCCGGCTGCGTTGGGCCTCTGACACCATCTGCACAATTCGTGACAAGAGCGTTTCAGCGCCGATTCGCTCTGCCTGAATTAACAGACCCCCTGTTCCATTAACAGTGGCACCGATAACTTGATCTCCATTTTCCTTTTGAACGGGGATCGGCTCTCCCGTTACCATCGATTCATCAACTGCACTCGAACCTTCGAGAACAACACCATCGACTGGGACCTTTTCACCAGGGCGAACCCGCAAACGATCACCAAGACTGACCAACTCAAGAAGGATATCTTCTTCTGTTCCATCTTCATTCACTCGACGGGCCGTTTTGGGCGCGAGCCCCAACAAGGCTTTGATCGCTGCCCCTGTCTGATTTCGAGCCCGCAGCTCCATCACCTGCCCCAGCAAGACCAACGTGACAATCACTGCTGCCGCTTCAAAATAGACCGCAATCGTACCTTCATGGCCACGAAATGAGGCCGGAAAGATGTCCGGAAAAAAAACGGCAATCAAACTGTAAAGATAAGCAACACCCGTTCCCAGCCCAATCAACGTGAACATATTCAAGCTGCGATTAATAATGGATTGCCAGCCTCGAATAAAAAAGGGTGCCCCTCCCCACAAGATGACAGGCGTCGCAAGAAGAAGTTCAAACCAACGAAACGTACGAGCTGTCGCTATGTATGCAAGAGGTTGACCTGGAATCAGATCACCCATCGCGATTAGAAAGACGGGAAGAGTCAAAACAAGACTCACCCAAAAACGACGTGTCATATCGACAAGTTCAGAGTCATCCTCCTCATCCAAAGTGACAATGCGAGGCTCAAGTGCCATCCCACAAATCGGACATGAGCCTGGCTCATCACGGATGATTTCGGCATGCATCGGACAAGTCCACTCTTTTTTTGTCAAAGGTGCAACCTGAGAAGGCTCAAGCGACATCCCACAAATCGGACACGTTCCCGGCTCTTCTTTCTTGACCTCCGGATGCATCGGACACGTATAACTCCGAGCTTGCTGCGATGAATGAGAATGAGAATGCGATGAATGAGAATGAGAATGAGAATGCGAATGCGATGAATGATCATGAGAGTCAGACATGGGTTACTTCTCCCTTTTTTAAATGTAGAACAGTTCAGATATAGAAAAGGTTGGTCCTTACCCCAGATGACGCATGTTATTCGTTCCGAGAGCGAATAAACCCTGCTCCGGTACGAGGAACGAGTTCCTAACAGCTTGTAAAAGAAAACAATATCTATACTATAGCATCCCTCCGTTCAAACACTGCAAAAAGCCCGCATAAG
>JALTMC010000492.1 GCA_027005175.1 Myxococcales bacterium | reverse complement strand
CGCTGTCCATTCGGTGTTGCGCTGTCCATTCGGTCTAACCAAGGGGGTGGGGGAGGGACTTTGAACCCGCCCCCTTCTACCCGATTGATTCGATGATTCGATGGGAGAACTGTGGAGCAAAGTTTTCTTCTATGGTAGATCCTTGGTGGGTAACTTGGAGACACGAATGATCGTGGGTGGAAGAGTTGTACTTGTAGGGATGGGTTGGCTTGTGAGCTCTTTGCCTGAGCTGGCTTCAAAAATACGGACTCCAAAGTCTTTGTATTTCCCTTGGGTGTCCCGAGTTCCTTTGTCTGAAAGAAGTAGTTTTCCTTGGGAGGTCAGAGCGATCGAGCCAAGGCTTTTCCCTGTGAGAAGGCTTTTCCCTTTTTTCCCGGTGCTTGGGTCAAATTGTACGAGTGACTGCTTGTAGCTTGCGTCATTGATCACTGCGTAGGCAAGAGTCTTGGAAACGACAACCACAGAGGCAATATTACCACCCAGTTCTTTTTCTGTGATGATAAAGGTTCCGGACATCTTGCCTGTTTTTGGGTCGAATCGCTCCAAGCCACCGTCGTCTGTTTTCAGAGAACTTCCAGCTTCTGCGATAAGATAGGTTCCACTTGGTTCCTTGTAAGCTCCGACTGGATTGGTTCCTTTGAGTGCTATCGTGTTTACGAGCTTGTCGGAGGTTGTGTCGATCACAGCAAGAGAGCTTTTGATGGGAGTGTATCCACTATTGCGATCCAGCCCTTGGGCAGCCACATAGAGTTTGGGACCCACTGTAAACATAAAGTCAAGCTCTGCGATACCATCACTTAAACAGAGGTTGGTGCTGGTATTGCAACTGTTAGAACCCGCGCCAAATTTGGTGCAGTCTGCATCTTTTGTACACTTTTTTGTGCTTGTTTCTGCGAGAGAGTCAAGATCGATGGAGATGGTTTTTTTGTTTTCTTCATACACTTTGATCTCACTTCTGTCATAGATCGACACATACATCTTGGTTCCCACAACCACAACGTCATGTGGGTTGATCTTTCCGACAGCAACAGTTGCTTTTTTGCTGAATTTTTTTGATGTATCCAAAACAATGATATCACCTGTGCCACGGTTGATGATGAATAGATTCTTACCATAGATCTTGAGGGCAACATCACCTGTAATGTCACCCGCTGTTGCGATTTGAGTCCATTCTTTAACCAACTTTTGGTTGTTGATGGTCATGAGAGCAAGGGAGCCTTTCTTGAAGTCTGAGTTCATGATGTAAGCCACCACAGGATCTCCTGGGGGCAGCTCAGGCTTTGTCTCTACAGGTAATTCGGGCTTTACTTCAGCAAAAGACTCCTGGGTGTCAGGTTTTGTGGTTTCCGCTCCACCGTCGGTTGTTGATTCTTGTGCTGTTGGTTCGTCGGGGGTTGCTGTCTTTTCTTCTTTCTTTTCAACGACGACCTCTTTGGTCGCTTCTTCTGTGACTTCTTGTATGGCCTTTTCTTTCGTTGACTTCGTTGTGTCCTCTTTGTTGGCTTCGTTGGTACTTACGGGTCCACATCCCTGTGCAAATGTCCAACTCAAAATGAGCGACATCGTGATGAGAACGAACGGTAACAAACGGATCGATGGAAGTTTTTTGCTCTGTTGCTGATGGGCTTGCGATAACATGATAATACCTTTCATATCTTCCAGTTTACTGTGAGGTAAAAGGCTCTCCCAGGCAACGGATAGCCGCTGTAGTCTGAGAGGGCCTGTGGGCTTTCTTTGAGGTTGGGGAGAGCGGGTCGCAGAGGGACGGATGCCACTTGGGTGTTGAGTAAGTTGCGAACTTCAAAGGTCAGCAGTAATCCTTCCCAGGGAGAGCGTCCTCCCAGAGATCGTACGATCGCAGCAGGGCGTAACGTGAGGCCGATAGTGTGTATATGGCGGGGTGCTAGCTCTTTGAAATTCGCACGATCGAGATAGTTCCCTCCCAGACCTGTATAGTTATAGAATATTCGACCCCATCGGAGGAAAAGTGCCGTTCTGACAGACCATTCCCATTGAGGGCGACCGGGAAGTTGTTTCCCATTCTCAATCAAACTTTCGGATTGGTTGCGTGCATCGAGCCAGGTAAAGTCTGCTGATAGACTGAAAAATCGAAACAAGCCAACACGGAGCCGGACCTCTTGACCAAGAACACGAGCTGCATCGATATTCACCGCAATCATGGTTCGTTGTGAGTTTTGGATAAAACGGATTAAGTCGGTGCTTTGGCTTAAAAAGAAAGCATAGGCTAGCCGCAGTTCATCCAGGACACCGCGCCGCTTGAGATGAAGCACGCCACCGATGTCAAACATCCAGCCCGTCTCGGCAGACAGTCTTGGGTTCCCGATGGTTGTCCCACGGTCTCCAAAGAGTTCCCAGAAGGTGGGGAGGCGAACATATCGTCCTGCATTGCTTTGAAACCAGAGCCAGTCCTTGGGTCTGAAACGAAGCCCCACGCGGCCTGTGGGATAGGCTATTGTTGCGGGACCGCCGGGGCTACCAGGTAGGGATAGTATATCCTGGTAAGAGTTGTATAAGACCTCAAGTCTTCCACTTGTGACGAGTGTGATTTTGTCTTCCCAAAGATAGATTAGGCTTTGGAGGGCAGGATTAAATCGCCACCGTCCACGTTCTTGTGGTGTTTTTTGTGGCTGTAAGAGGTCTTGTGGGGTAAAGCTTTCACGTCTGAGTTGCCAAGACAAGGACAGTTCCCAAGCAGAGAAGGGTTGCCAGGTGCCCAAGGCTTTCCAGCCCGTTAAGAGGGTTTGGTTGTCTGTCTCTTGTCGTCCTACGCCGATCTCACCTTCACGGTCCGTGAAGCCTTCCCATAGATGTACCAGATAGAGTTGGCTGCTCCAGCGAAAGGTCCGCCAGGGGAACTGCTTGCCTTTTGCTGACCATTGTATCAGATTGCGTAATTGGCGGTAGTTGGCTGTGGTTGAGCGGAAGTTACCAATGCCAGGAACACCCCGGTTGCGATAGACCAGAAGGTGAGACAGGCTCAACGTGACTTTTTTCTTGGGCTGAAAGACCACTCGTGCCAGGGTTGATACTGTATGCGATATGTTATTTTGTCTGGATTGGTTGGTGATGTCATCGGTTGTTTGTAGAGGGGTTCCGCGATCATCGTAATAGAGAAATCTTCCCATTGTGCCGAGGTAGTGGGCGAATACCAACCATCGCCACCGGTTGTTTCGTTGGGTCCACAGAAGGTTTCCTTTGAAGGTTCCAAAAGAGCCGGCAGCCACGGAACTTTGAAAGGCTCGATGCAAGCGTGGCCATTGGGTCTTCAGGCTTACGACGCCTCCCATCCCTCCGCCTAGATGAGCGGGGGCAAATCCACGGTAGATGACAGCTTGTTGGAGAGCGTCCAAAGGCAGATCGCTGAGATTGATCGAGCCACTACCCCCGTGATTGAGTGGAACTCCATCCAACAGTATCTTTACCTGGGAGGGAGAGGAACCCCGGATGGAGATAGTGCTCCAGGAACCGAATCCTCCCGTTGAGCGGACATTCACACCAGCACTCTCTTGAAGGACATCACGGAGAGAACGCACTCTCTGTTGCTGTTTCCGTAGCTGAATTACTGTGGCAAATCCTGAGGCGTCTTTCTCTTCTGGAGCCTGTCCCGGTCGGTTCTTTCTTACAGGGATCGTGGGAAGTTTGAGCGGAGAGTCTCGTGTGGTGGAGTGTGGTTTGGGAGGGGATACTTGTTTGGTGGAGTGTTGCTTGAGCGGAGAGTCTCGTTTGGGAGAACGTTGCTTGAGCGGAGAGACTCGTGTGGTGGAGTGTGGTTTGGGAGGGGATACTCGTGTGGTGGAGTGTTTCTGTGGTGAGGTTGAAGGTTTTGCGCTACAGGGCCTAGAGGTAGGGATACTGTATAGTATTCCAGCCCATGCCAAATGTGAGAGCAGTAACCTGATATTCAAAACAAAAAATCCCAACACTACGGGTATGTTGGGATTGGCAAGCTTGGCCAGGGAGTGGTCCGAGTTTGCTCACGAATCCCATGTCCCGAGGATTAATATGTGAGAAAACACGAGGTCGGTCTCCTGACTTATGGCCGTTATCTTCTTTCACCTTCCCATCTTTTCAAACAGTGGTATTTTTGAGAAGCTTGACCAATTACAGTGGCGGGTCCGCACCGGGGTCTCACCGGTTTCCCATTACCTTGTGTTTTTGTTGTCTTTCTTGCTGTCTTTTCAACCCAGTAAAGGACTGTTCAAACAGATGGGGGAGGGTATACTTGTTCTCTTTTGGGAAGTCAAGGGGTCTGTTCATTTTCCTTGGGTGCCCGGTTTCATCAAATCTTTGGCTTGAGCTTGGAGCTTGTGAACCGTATCTTCATCTCCTTGGCGTCTTGCTGCAACGATCTTCTCGTTCACCACTTGTAACTGTTGCATCAGATCTTGGCTTTCTGAGAAGCTTGGACCTGTCGAACCGCTCCACTTTTCTTTTCTTGCCACAGGGGACTCTGGTGTGCCTGTTGTATGGAGAAGTCCAGCTGTGGAGCTTGTCTGCCTCTCCTTCTCTGCCAAACTCGTTGGCTGACGAGCTGAGATGTCTTGGACCGGAGTGGCTTGGGTTTCTGTTCGGGAGGATGAACTTCGCTGGAGTGCCAGCAACGTTCGGACCTTTTGTTTAAGACGACTGACCTCCTCGTGTGCCCCTTGACGCCTCGCTTTCACAATTTCTTCATTCAAGTGTTGGAGCGTTTGTAGAGTTTCTCTTTGTTGGAGCATTTCTTGCTCTTCTGACATCTCAGACATGTCTGCCTTCTCCAAGTTAAGAACCACCACTCTTTGTATCGGGTGTTGTTGGAGCACTTCATTCCATCAAACGTGCTTACTGATTGTCAAGCTGCAAGGAAATTTACTCCATCTTCTCCTCTTTTTCAAGGAAGACACATTTTTTTTGGAAAACTTTTTGGGTGAATTGGGTTGCTTTCTTGGTATTGGGTTCTTAAACATGTCTGTCATCATCATTGAAGAGAAAAAACAAGGGTGAGATCGTTCTCATCTGACATATTCTTGTATGGCGAGATTGTGTCCTTTTTACGTTTTTACGCTTCGACAAACACAGGAGATATTGATGAAACTGATACACTTGATGGGAACGGTTGCTCTTGCGGGTAGCATCTCTATGGGTCTGGTTGCTTGTAAAAAAGGTAGTGGCGGAGCAGTCATTACCACCTTAACCAAAGATGTGGAGACATCTTTGGGAGTTAAGCCCATGTATGTGATGGCCTTTAATCTTAAGGCCATCCGCAACGCTCCTCCAGCGCAGGAAGCACTCAAGAAATTTCGCAAAAAGATGGTCACCTCCATCAAGAAAAGCCCTATGAAAAACTGCAACGCAGAAAAGCTGGTTGATCAGCTAGATTCTGCTGTGATTCTTGGATTTGATAACCTTAACATGAATTACTTTGCGATCAAAGGTAGCTTTGACGCGGTGAAGCTTGCAGCTTGTATGGAGAAATCTGCCAAAAAAACTGTGACGAAAAAGAAGATGCATGGAGTCGATGTCTACACAGACAAGGGAAGTTATATTTGGGTTCCGAACAAGAGCAGTGTTGTGGGGCTCGTGTCTCCACCCCGTGGTCGCTCTCCTTTGGGAGCGGGAAAGCTTAAAATCGCCGATGTGTTGAAGAAGCTTTTAACAGGTAAAAACGTTTTGGCTTCGGGGCAAATCCCCGCACTTGGGAGTCAGGCTCTGAGCTTTCGCCTGACTGGTTTGAGTTCGATTAAGAATCCCATGCTCAAGATGGTTCCCTTCAAGATCCCCAATACGATTTGGGGGAGTGTCCAGATCTCCAACGATCTCGATTTAAGTTTGAATTTGGAGATGGCCAAGAAAGAGGACGCTGCCAAGGTCTCTGCGATGTATACTCTTGTTTCAGGAAAAGTTCCCCCCGAGTTCAAAGACTCGATCAAGGTGACAAACAAGAAAAAGCTCCTCGCCGTTTCTTTTAAACACAATGTAAAGAAGCTGGTGGCTTTTGCAAAAGCGGAGCAAGCTAAGCGTGCGAAACGTCGTAAAATGCGACGAAGCTTTCGACGACGACGTTTTCGTCGCAACTTCAAAGTCAAACAGCCCATGAATCAACCTTCAGTAAAACGTGAGCAACCTTAACTGCGGTTCTTTGGGGTAATCTCATTCATCGATAAGCAACTTTTTATGGAGATGAGCCGAAACATGGAGCACCGCGCAATGTGCGTGTTCTTTGAGCTTATTTCTGGAGATTGTGATGAAAATCGGTGAACCTCAAGTCTTTCCCTATCTTCCCTTGCCTACAGACAATCCTGTGTTGCAGCAGAAAGAGGCTCTCGACGTTGACGGTCAAACATCCCAACAAGGGATCGATCACAAAAACAGGGAGATTGTTGCACAGCAGGCAGGCACTCATGCTCATGCTCAAATTCGCCAGGATAAGTTTGTGGACCCGTCTCAGACTGTACAAGGTCAGAGTCGAGCCCTGTTAGAGCAGAAGCCTTCTGTATCAAAACGAGGTTTGAAGCGTTCTCTCGCGAATGGATTTGAACAACTTGATTTGTCCCAAGGGACTTTGTCTACAGGTTTTCAGCGAAAGCCACGCGATTCGAGTGGTCAAGGAAACCAACAGAGTGGTGCTTTTGCTTCAAGAGGGGACTCCTCTCAATATTACCTCAAACAATCTACGATCTCTCAGCAATCTTTGTCGGGTGGTGCTCGCAAATCGAGCACTCGCTTGAGTGTTGAAGGTGTTGAGCAGCTTGCACAACAGCCCATAACGCCGACCTCAAAGGGAGAGCAAGCATCGAATGTGTCTGTCGCTAGCGCAGCTGAGCTTTCACCGGAAGAAACGAACCGGCCCAACTCTTCTTTTGAGATGGCTCGTGTTCAGGAAGCGGTTCAAGGATTTTAGCAGTTGGAAGGAGGGGATTGGAGGCAGCTTCATCAAAAAATGCTGCAGTTGTCCGGTCCAGAATTAAACCAGACCTTGGCAAAGCTCAACAAGGAGCAAGTGGGGCAATGGCTCGGTGGTTTGGATCATTCGAAAAATGGTTTGCTTCCCAAGGACAAACTTCGTGTGTTTAACAATCTTGCACAGAATGTAAGTGGACGAGAATTGGGTCGTGTGTTGGAGCAGTTGGTTGACTCGGGTGGGATGGTCGGAGACTCCAATGTTCAAGCTCTCGGTCAGAGTATTGCTAACGAGGCTTCTGACCAAGCCAAAGCTGCCTTTGTAAAACATGCTTTGCAAGGAGTGGAGCCAGGCTCCACGCATGGTGTTGCCATTGCTCAGGCTTTGGGCGGACTGCGTGAACAGCCTGCTATGGTGGAGGAGTTACTGCGAGGAATGACGGATTCTCAACTCAAGGATGTTGTTTCTCAGGCAACGCAAAAGAATGTCTCTGTGGCCATGACTTCTGAAGCGAGTCCTACACTTTCTACAAGCTATAATGCCCAGCCTATGGCTAGTATATTGGACGCCGTTTCCAACATTCACGACACCGGTCTTAAAGCGAATGTTGCAGCGGCTTCGTATGATATGCTCAACGAAATAGAAGGGCTGTCTTCGACCTCGACGGAAATCGTTTCCAAAAATGGCAGTGATGCCATCCTTCGTGAAGGCCTTGCAAAACTGGGTGTCTTTTCTTCTTGAAAAGCCGTGAGGCTTGATGCGAACTTGGCATTTGTCAGGTGAAGTTGTGAGGCTTGATGCGAGTTCGGTTCTTCTTAACGGAAAAAAGCGACTTGGAGAGTCGCTTTTTTAAGAGTCAAGTTGGGGGATGGCTTACCAACCGTGGTTGCCACCGCCACCATATCCACCACCGCGGTTGTTGTTGCGGGGTGCTCTTTCTTTGGCTTCGTTGACATTGAGGTTGCGACCGTCAAGCTCGGTGCCATTCATACCATCAATGGCATTGATAGCATCTTGCTCATTGGCAAAGGTGACAAAACCAAAGCCACGGGAGCGACCACTGTCTCGATCCGTGATGATCTTGGCTTCTTGTACATCACCATACTGCTCGAACGCAGTGTGAAGTTGATCTTCGCTTGTTCCCCAACTGAGACCACCAACAAATAATTTCTTACTCATAATAAAACTCCATGTGCAGAGGCGAGTGTACGGCCTTCAGCACGACTAGAACAGACACAAACCGAGAACTATTTTCATTTGGTGGGGTGTTCAATTCAGGAAAAGACACTTGATAGGGCGCTCAACACAGGACAGGACACTTTAGAAATGAATCAGATCTGAACTTGTGGTAACCGTTGTGGTTACAAATCGATGGATCAGCATACCTAATCAATCAATCACAGTGGCCATACTACCTTGTGAGGCTGGAAAGTCAAGAACTATTTTCATCTATCTTCACTTTTGTACCTTTCAAGGCTGAAGGGAGGCGGTTTTGTTGTGTCGGTTTTTGCTTTGGCACAGGTATTCGGAACTGTCGGTCATTTGCCCCTATTCTGAGGAAGAAAAACCCGACTGAAGTCGGCTCAATCCTTTCGTTTTCCCCGAAGGGTATCAAGGGATTTGTCTTGGAGAGAGGGAGGCCGGTGGGGGGAGGCTAGTTGAGGGAGGCTACGTGGATGCGATTTTGTGCGCGCTGGTGTGCTTGATTGACTCGAACAAAATCGGGATGTTCGACAGGTAACTCAGGTAAGTTGGAGAGTTCTTGTTGTGTTTTGTTGAGTGCGAGTTTTGCTCTTTCCACGTCAATGTCAGCTGCTTCTTCAGCCGACTCAACAAAGAGAGTCACTTGGTCCTCAAAGATCTCGGAGTATCCGGCACCTAAGGCAAAGAACCTGGGCTCATATTCATCCGTTTCTATGAAGGACGTTGGACCGATCTTGAGAGCGGTGATAAAAGGAAGATGACCGGGTAGGACTCCGAATTCTCCTTCAAGACCGCTGGTATTTACCTCTTTGACCTGGCAGTCAACGACTGGTCCAGTAGGGGTAAGGATGCGTAAATGCAGGGAGGACATGGCAATCTCTCTTTATGAGTGTGTATTCGTATGGATAGACCACGCGGCTTCGGCCAGGATGATACATCAATGATGTTATGAACTCTTCGCCAGTTCTTCTGCACGCTCTAGGACATCGTCGATCGTGCCAACCATGTAGAATGCTTGCTCAGGGATATCATCATGGAGACCATCGCAAATCTCTTTGAAGCCACGAATCGTATCTTCCAGTTTAACAAACACCCCCTTGTTTCCCGTGAACTGCTCAGCAACATGGAAGGGTTGGGAGAGGAAACGCTGAAGTTTACGAGCGCGAGTAACGGTGAGTTTGTCATCCTCACTTAACTCGTCCATACCAAGAATTGCGATAATATCTTGGAGGTCTTTGTAGCGCTGTAGGAGGCGTTGAACTTCGCGAGCGACAATGTAATGTTCTTCGCCGACAACACGGGGATCGAGGATACGTGATGTGGAGTCAAGGGGGTCTACTGCGGGATAAATTCCCAACTCGGAGATCGCACGAGACAAAACGGTTGTTGCATCAAGGTGAGCAAACGTTGTGGCTGGAGCGGGGTCTGTCAAGTCGTCTGCAGGAACATAAATCGCTTGAACCGAGGTAATAGAGCCCTTTTTGGTCGAAGTAATTCGTTCTTGCAAGATACCCATTTCGGTGGCAAGTGTGGGTTGGTATCCAACAGCGGAGGGCATACGACCGAGGAGTGCGGATACCTCGGAGCCAGCTTGGGTAAAGCGGAAGATGTTATCAATAAACAAGAGCACATCTTGGTTTTCTTGATCACGGAAGTACTCACAGATGGTCAAGCCTGTGAGAGCGACACGAGCACGAGCTCCGGGAGGCTCATTCATCTGTCCGTAGACAAGGGCCGCTTTGGAGATAACAGGCTCACCGCTGGAGAGTTTCATCTCTTGCATCTCGCGCCAGAGGTCGTTTCCTTCACGTGTTCTTTCACCAACACCTGCAAAGACGGAGTAACCACCGTGGTGTTGTGCAACGTTGTTGATCAGCTCCATGAGGAGAACTGTTTTACCAACACCCGCACCACCAAACAGTCCGATCTTTCCACCTTTCATATATGGCTCAAGCAGATCGATGACCTTAATGCCTGTTTCAAACATTTCGATGTTTGTCGCTTGTTCCTCAAAAGATGGAGCGGAGCGATGGATTGGGAGGTAGGCGGAGGCATCGATGGGGCCAGCTTCATCGATAGGTCTTCCGACCACATTGATGATGCGACTCAATGTTCCTTCTCCAACAGGGATGGAGATGGGAGCACCTGTGTTTTTGACGACCATGCCACGAACCAAGCCATCTGTCGTATCCATAGCAATGGTGCGAACAACATTTTCACCCAAGTGTTGTGCCACTTCGATAACGAGGTTGTCTTCCAGGTCATCAATGGATGGGTTACTGATGGTCAGAGCTGTGTAAAGTTGGGGAAGTGCCCCAGTGGGGAAGGCAACATCAACAACAGGACCGATGACCTGGACGATGGAGCCGTTTTCTTGGCTTTGTGTACTCATATTCCCTACCTTCTCCTGGAAGATGTTCTATCAGAGGGCTTCTGCACCACTGACGATTTCGATGATTTCAGTTGTTATTTTCGCTTGACGGGCACGATTGAAAAGCAGTGTCAGGCTTGCGATCAGGTCACTTGCGTTGTTGGTCGCACTCTCCATCGCACTCATGCGAGCGCCCATTTCTGCTGCAAATGACTCACGCAAGGCGTGAAAGATTTGCGTGCTGATATGCAAGGGCAGGAGGTGCTCCAATAAGCTTTGTGGATCGGGCTCATAGATATACTCTCCACCTCCCCACTCTGTCGACGGACTGGCGGCCAAACCCTCTTCAGCTAGACCGAGTTCGTCTTCGAGGGATATTGGAAGAAGCTTTTGAATCACAACAGTTTGTGCGATGACAGATTTAAACTCGTTGTAGAGTATAAAGACCTGGTCGTACTTTTCGTCGGAAAACTCTTGAATCAAGACCGGGGCAACGTGGTCTCGTACTTTTTCCATGGAAAGACCGTCATATACTTCACGGAAGTAGTGAGTGATATTCACGTCACGACGTCGGAAGTATTCATAGCCCTTGCGACCGATGAAGGCTACATCGATGCTATCAAGTCGCCCTTGGTTGGAGGCAAGAAAACGCTCCAATTTACGGATGATATTGGCATTGAACGCACCGCAAAGACCGCGATCAGAGGTCAGTACGAGGAGTAAAATGCGTTGATGCTCTGGTTTACGCATCAGAGGATTGGTGCTGGCATCAAATTGTGATGAGGAGGCCAGACGTCGAATCGTTTGAAGCAAGTTTAAGGCATAAGGGCGTCCTTGCATCAAAGATTCTTGTGCCCGTCTTAGTTTGGCGGCAGCAACCATGCGCATCGCACGAGTAATTTGCTGCGTATTTTTGACGGAAACAATCCGTTTGCGTATCTCTTTGAGATTGGCCATAGGCTGTTATCCCATCCCTACAATTAAGTAAGCTCTGCTTACATGATTAATGGGGCTCATTTTCTTCTTTTCTCCTGGTATGACAAGTGAGAAGAAGAACTCAACCTTCTGCAGCTTGTTCTTTCAGGAACAAGTTTTTGGCTGCATTGATGGTTTCTGTGAGCTTGCCTTCCAATTTTCCTTCTTTGTCGAATTTCTTCATCTCAAGGATCATTTCCAGTGTTTCTGGGAATTGCTCACGAGTGAAGTTCAGCAAAAATTCTTCAAAGGGGAGGATCTGACTGACTTCGAGATCGTCCAAGAGACCTTTGGTTCCGGCGAAAATTGTGAGGATTTGCTCCTCAACGGGCGAGGGTAGGTATTGGTCTTGCTTGAGTAATTCAACCAAGCGTTCGCCGCGATTGAGCTGGGCTTGGGTTGCTTTATCAAGGTCAGAGCCAAACTGAGCGAAGGCTTTCAGCTCGCGGTATTGTGCGAGGTCGAGTCGAAGTGTACCGGAGATCTGTTTCATGGCTCGAATCTGTGCATTTCCACCAACACGAGAGACACTGATACCTACGTTTACTGCGGGGCGAACACCTGCATAAAAGAGGTCTGTTTCGAGGTAGATCTGACCGTCCGTAATCGAAATCACGTTGGTGGGAATATACGCGGAGACGTCACCGGCTTGTGTTTCGATGATGGGCAACGCTGTGAGGGAGCCTCCACCGGCACCATACCCCAGCTTTTTCCAGATCTTTTCATCTGTTGTGACTTTCGCAGCCCGCTCAAGCAACCGGGAGTGGAGGTAGAAAACATCACCGGGATAGGCTTCACGACCGGGGGGGCGTCGAAGCAGCAGGGACATTTGTCGATAGCTCACTGCATGTTTAGAGAGGTCATCGTAGACAACGAGAGCGTGCTGTCCGTTGTCGCGGAAGTACTCACCAATGGTTACGCCTGTATAGGGGGACAAAAATTGAAGAGGAGCTGGGCTCGATGCGGGAGCACAGACGATGGTGGTATATTCCATCGCACCAAACTCTTCCAGGCGTCGCATCACTTGTGCAACGGTGGATTGCTTTTGACCGATAGCAACGTAGATACAATAGACAGGGGCATCTGTGGAATGGGTATCTTTTTGGTTGATGATGGCGTCAATCGCGATCGCTGTCTTACCCGTTTGACGGTCGCCAATGAGAAGTTCGCGTTGCCCGCGACCAATGGGGATCATTCCATCAATGGCTTTGATACCGGTTTGCAGTGGCTCTTCGACAGGGTGACGAGCCACAATACCGGGAGCTTTGATCTCAAGGCGTCGAGATTCGGAGGATTCGATGGGACCTTTTCCATCGATGGGAGCCCCCAAGGCATCGACAACACGACCGATCATTGCAGGACCCACAGGGATCTGGACAATTTTACCAGTACGTTTGACGGTGTCACCTTCTTCGATGGTGGTGTCATCACCGAGAATAACAGTACCGACATTGTCGGCCTCGAGGTTGAGGATCATACCGCTAATATTTCCAGGGAACTCAACAAGTTCTCCTGCCATCGCAGCTTCGAGTCCGTGGACACGGGCAATACCGTCACCGACGGACAGTACTGTTCCAGTCTCAGCAACGTCGATTTGCTGATCATATGATTCGATCTGCTGGCGAATGATCTGGCTGATCTCTTCAGCCCGTAGCTCTGTGACCATGTTTAAGTTCCTTCTATGTGAAAGATGTCAGGGCAATTACCTGGTTCTCTTCAGATGTTTTACTGTTGCGAGATGGGGTCTCCCGCGTACGTGGCAATGCTAAACTTGGTGGAGCAGTTGCTCTTTCATGCTTGTCAATTGCGCTAGCACAGAACCGTCGAGCATACTATCGCCCATTTGGACAATCGTTCCACCGAGTAAGCTTGCATCGACCTCAAAGTGCAATACAACCTCCTGGTTGGTTTGTTTGCTCAGCTTTTGTTTGAGTTCTTCGATAAACTCTGGTGTTGGTTCTGCCGCTGTTGTGACCTTGACATGTAGGCGTTTCGCCTGCAAATCACTCAACTCTTGGTAGCTTTTCTGAATCTGTGGGAGCAAGGAGGCTCGCTTTTTGTCCAGTAGCAGCAACAAAAAGTTGCGGGTATGTTTGTGGAAGTTCCCTTTTTGGGCCACGTCCTGTACAACGACTTTGCGTTGTTCTTGAACAAATACAGGATTGGTGAATACGTTGTTCAGCTCAGAACTTTCCTCAAGCAGATTGACAAACTGTTGAAGCTCGGAGCCTACCAGTTCAACTTGGTTTTCCGAGGAGGAGAGTTCAAACAGGGCCTGTGCGTATCGGTGGGCCAGGGCTTTTTGCTCTTGTTTCACGAGAGTTTCCCTACCTGTTGAAGATAGTCAGTGTTGATGCGATTCTGGTCATCCACAGTGATCTTTTCTGTGATAAGTTGTTGTGCGTGGCTGAAAGCTTTCTCGATCAATTCCGTCTGCAGTTCTTGTTGCACACGTCGCACTTCTTGTGAGCCGAGCGCATCCGCTTCTGCCTTGATGCGTTCGGCTTGTGTTTTGGCACGTTCGATGCTCTTTTCTTTCTCAGCTTTTGCCCGCTCTGTAGCACGTTTGGTGATTTGCTCTGTTTCATCGTCCAAGTGCTCAAGCTTCATCTTTACTTCACGGTAACGCATCGCGATCTCATCGCTTCGTTCGTTGAAGGATTGGAGGCTGTTTGCGACATGGGCGTGGCGCTCTCCCAACATGGTGACAAGGGCAGGAAGAATTTGGGCGAGGAGTAAGTACATGAAGAGCAAGAAGTTCGATAGGGGCATCAGGAAGTATTTGCCCCATTCAAAGCGGCCCCATGCAGAGGGGTGTTGCCAGACATGTGTACCATGGGCAGGAGCAGCTTTCCAGTAAAACAGAAAGCTGAACGCCATCAAAGCGATGATGAAGATGGGGACAACATCATGATGCTTGGCCCAGAAGTTTGGGGCTTCCTTGGGTTGTGTAGCTGCTTGATTCTCCGGACTCATTGAGATCCCCGTGATTTGAGAAGGGGTAATGAATGTAGGCTGTTGCTGAAGCCAACAGCTTGTCTACATCCCGAATATTAAAGAGAGCGACCTAGGATCTTGCCTGCGATCTCACTGCCGAGCTTCTCGGCATCAGCGGTGAGGGTCTCACGCAAGGCGTCACGTTGTTGCTTGGCTTGGACTTCTCGCTGGTTCAAAGTCTTTGTTGCCTCTGTGCGAGCTTCTTCTATGATGCTTCGTTCTTGAGAGCTGGCTTCGTTGCGAGATTCTTTGTGAATACGCTGTGCATCGACGCGAGCTTCATGAATCTTGTCGTGGTAGCTCTGCTCCAACTCTTGCCCCTCCATCTCATAGCGCTTGAGCTCTTGGTAAGCCTGCTCAATCATCTTTTGGCGCTTGAGAAGAACATCTTTCACTGGGGGAAAGAGATATTGTGAGAGGATGTACCAACAGACGATAAAGAAGAAGGTCTGGAGCCAGAATGTATGGTTTATTTCGAGCTTACTGGCAACGCCGCCTGCGCCAATCTGAACGAGATGGGATAGAACTGTGGGATCAAAAAACGCGTTCATTTGTTAAGAACCTCTCTGTTTCAAGTCGGCGCTCATATAGCACAACGATTTCCTCGGTGTCAAGCGTATTGTGGGAACCTCTCTAGAAATGGAAAGAATGTTCCTCTGCGAAATGTCTGTTCTTGGAATTCAAAATGTTTTTGGTCATTGTTCTGTTCCTTGGTTGTGTTCTTCGATCTTTGTTG
>JALTMC010000491.1 GCA_027005175.1 Myxococcales bacterium | reverse complement strand
CCCTGATACAACTCGATCTGGACTACTTCAAACAGATCAACGATACATACGGACACGCCGCAGGAGATCAGGTCTTACGCAAAGCTGCAACGATCTGTCAAAACCAGATCAGAACCGTAGACACCCTCGGTCGAATTGGAGGGGAAGAGTTCGCCATTATCCTTCCAGAAACAGAGTGCGCCTCTGCCTACCAACTTGCCGAACGCATCAGGCATGTGCTCGCTGAAACGATCATCTTGTTCGACAACAAAGAGCTACATGTGACAGCAAGTTTTGGAGTCGCCATGCTTCAACCGGAAGACCCCGACCTTGACACAGCCTTACAACGCGCTGACAAAGCCCTTTACGCGGCCAAAAACAAGGGGCGCAATCGTGTAGAGATGGCCCCGAGTCCCGCGACAAAGCGCACCCACTCTTCCACGATCTAAGAGCACACCCCAACGAGTATCCAAGCCCGTATGGAGTGACACGATGGAGATCGCCAATCTCTACACATCGAAGGTGAGGATTCTGCTTTGGCTCTGTTCTTCCAAACGGATATCAGCAGAAGATTCAATCGCAGACATCACCTGGCGAATGGTTGAGAGCAGTTGAGGGTTGTCAAAGATACGTTTCTGACGTTGGGTTCGCTCTTCCCAAGAAAGCTGCTCAAGAGGAGCAAACAATGTGTCCTCCTGGTAAAGAGGACCAATCACATCAAGGTATGACAACTCATTTTCTTCAAGGTGTTCTGTGATATGCTCAGAAAGCACTTTCAGATCTGCCAACATCAACATACTGAGATCGAGGGGGATACAAGTTTGAGATGCCAAGGCTTTTAAGTAAACCTCTATGCGAAAGCGATGCAGAGAAGCATGCTCGACGTCCTCTTCGGTCAGCTCATCCTGAAGAGCCATACGCACCATCATAAACATGCCATGAAGCTCCAAGCAATAGGTGAGATCTTTTTTGAGTTCGTTGCTGAAAGAAGCCATCTCAACAAACTTTGTGGAGGATCCGTCATCCATCATCAGCGGTGTTGTTTCAATCCCGAGAGTCTCCAGCGCCATACGCAGTGCACGTGTCTCAAAGATCTCCAGATGAGACCAGCGATCGGAGCTTCCAAAGCGAGAATGTCTCTCTTGAAAGAACATGCAAAGGAAGTGGGAAAACCCTTCATCACGCCAGAGTTGTTCCCCCCAGGAGGACTCCACCATCGAACCCTCAGCATCCATCGCCTCGCGCATTTGAACCAGCTCATCCTGCTCTTGATTGATTTCGGCAGTGATGGCTAAGATAGGCTCCTCATCATCCTTATACACAGCCAAAACATGTGTAAACACGGGAGAGTCAGGGATATTAATAATATGTGAGAGAAGAACCGCCTGGTATTGTTGGTTCAGATGGTACAAACGCTGCGGGATGGCGTCGATAAAGATCGCGCCACACAAGGAATAAAAAGGAAACAAACCGCGCTCCGCCGCCCTTGCGGCCAACAACAGAGACAAGGAAATACCTTGTTTCTGAAGAAGCTCAACGACTTCTTCAGGTCGCCGAAGCAGCTTATTCACACTGGAACCTTTGGATGCAAAAACCTCCCAATCTTTCTTCTCTTTGTGCTTTTGTGGGTTCTTACTGTGACGAAGCTTGTCGTAGGCAGAGGTAAGGTGGACAGCAAAAGGACGACTCTGTCCAGATTTCAGGCGCAACAACTGCTTCAAGAAGGAGAAGAAACGTAGAAAAAGGGAGAGGAGTACAGTGATAAGCCCAAGTAACAAAGCCCAACGTAACACCCAGTGAACCATGACAGACAACATTCCTTGTTCTAGGAGAAGAAACGTCTTTTGCAAAGAAGGTACAAGAAGAGATTCGAGTCACCAAAGAAAAACCCGTAGAGCACTCTGAATGTAGCGCAGGGGTCTCAAGAATTCAAAGTATTTTTTGGGCGAGGCCCAGTGCTTGACAGGGTGTAGACAGGATGTTATGTTCCGCCCTCATTGGGGATTTACCGAGGTTTCATCTTGCAAGGATGCCCCCTAAAAGTCCCTGTTTTGAAGAGAGATAGAACCTCATCGAACCACTGAATATATTGCCGAAACATCGACTCTGAGATGACTGTGGAGTTTCAACCATGGCGCTGAATTTTCAAGAGTTAATTCTGCGTCTGCAGAATTTCTGGGCCAACCAAGGTTGCCTCATTGACCAACCCTATGATCTAGAAAAGGGAGCAGGAACCTTTAACCCGTCGTCCTTTTTGCGTGCGTTGGGGCCTGAGCCCTGGCGAGCAGCCTATGTGGAGCCTTCCCGGCGCCCAACAGACGGACGGTACGGAGAGAACCCCAATCGACTTGGCAAGTACTTCCAATTTCAAGTGTTGCTCAAGCCCTCCCCCCTTTCTATCCAAGACCTATATCTTGACTCTCTGCGTGCGTTGGACCTCGATCCACTGGAGCACGATATTCGGTTTGTTGAAGACGATTGGGAATCACCCACTCTCGGAGCTTGGGGGTTGGGATGGGAAGTCTGGGCCGATGGGATGGAGATCTCACAGTTCACATACTTCCAACAATGCGGTGGAATCGACGTTGATATCGTCTCAGGTGAACTCACCTACGGGCTCGAACGCATCGCGATGTACTTACAGAACTGCGACAATGTATACGACCTCGAATGGGCCGAAGGTGTATCGTACGGCGATGTCCGACACCAAGAAGAAGTTGAGTTGTCGGGATACAGCTTTGAAGCATGCGATGTCGAAGACAGCATCACACAGTTTGAGATGAATGAAAAAGCTTGCGAGACCCTCATCCAAAAGCATGATCCCCCCCTGGTGATGCCAGCGTATGATCACTGTATGAAGGCCAGTCACCTGTTCAACCTGATCGATGCCCGAGGAGCGATCTCTGTCACAGAGCGACAACGTTATATCGCTCGGGTCCGACGCCTGGCAAGCTTCTGCGCGAAAGCTTATCTTGAACAACGCAAACGTTTGCGTTTTCCTTTGGTCAAAGGAGAAGCACGACAGCATCTTCAGTTCGATGAAGAGGAGACAAGCTAATGGCGGGGCAAGAGCTGTTCTTGGAAATCGGAGTGGAAGAGATGCCAGCAGGCTATATCATACCTGCTGGCAACGAGCTGGCAACACTGCTGCAAAAGAGGTTGGAGCAAGCCCTGATCTCCTGCGGCGATGCAAAGACATTCTCCACCCCACGAAGGCTCGGCGTCGTGATCCAGGACGTCGCAACATCGGGTGAAGATCGCACCAATGAGATGATTGGCCCCCCCACACGAGTGGCCTTTGACAAAGACGGTGCCCCTCGTGTCCCCGCACAAAAATTTGCAGAAAAAGTGGGATTACCTCTCGACCAGATCGAGCGCAAAGAGATGCCCAAAGGGGAGTATCTTGTGGCTCACCAAGTTGAGAAAGGCAAAGTCACTGTGGCCTTCTTAAATGAAGTGATTCCCGAGACACTACGCCAACTATCCTTCCCCAAAGTGATGCGATGGGGTGCGGAGTCCCAGGCATTTGCTCGACCTGTGCACTGGCTTTGTGCCCGCCTGGGCGACCAACCCTTAACGTTTGCGTTTGCCTCCATCAACAGCGGCACGCAAAGCCGAGGGCATCGTTTTTTAGCCCCCGACAACTTTGAAGTTGAGAGTTTCGCCCAATACGAGGCCCAGTGCCGCAAGCAGTATGTTCTCATAGACCCTGAAGAGCGCAAGAAGATCATCATCGAGCAGGGCAACAAGCTGGCCCAGGAGGTTGGCGCAGAGCTGTGGAAAGATGATGCCTTGTTCACACTCAACGCGAACCTCACCGAATACCCTGTTCCGCTTGTGGCACATTACGAAGAGCACTATCTCTCCTTGCCCAAGGAGCTGTTGCGCACATCGATGAAGAACCACCTCAAGTGCTTTGCTCTGGTGGATCGTGAGGGAGAGCTGGTTCCCCACTTTATGGCCGTCGCCAACCTGCCCTCCACCGACGAAGCCAAAGTTCGCAGCGGCTTCCAGCGCGTGTTGCGTGCACGCCTCGCTGATGCCGAGTTTTTCTACCGAGAAGACCACAAAAAAACGCTGGACACGATGGGGGAGAAGCTGGACCGGGTGATTTACCAATCAAAGCTCGGAAGCTATGGCGACAAAGTTCGTCGAGTCACTTCACAAGTGGCGACAGTCGCTAAAGAACTAGGACTCCCCGATGCGACAACAAATGCCCAACGCGCAGCGACCTTATACAAAGCTGACCTCGCCTCCGAGATGGTCTATGAATTTCCAGAACTTCAGGGAATTATGGGCAAGTATTACGCCATCCACCAAGAGGAAGAGGCGGAGGTGGCAGAAGCCATTCAAGAGCACTATCTTCCCGCAGGACAAGACGATCCCCTACCACAAACAGACGCGGGAAAAGTGCTGGCTATCGCAGAGCGTCTGGACACACTGGTCGGTGGATTTGGCGCAGGTCTAAAACCCACAGGAAGCGCAGACCCATATGCCTTGCGCCGTCAGGCCATTGGGCTTCTACGTATCCTCAAAGAACACGAGCTCTCTGGTCGCCTATCTCACTTGTTGGATGCGGCGGCAAAGCCCCTCTCTGGGATCTTGGAAGATACAGAGGCCATCACCCAGGATGTGTTGCAATTTCTTCTTACTCGGTTGGTCCAGATCCTCCGAAATGATGGCTGGCCTCGGGATCAAGTTGACGCTGTTTGTGTCATCTCGTTAATTGGGCGGTATCCACTCGTACAGTTGAATCAACTTCTGGAGGCTCTTCAAGAGGCAGTCCAGTCGGGACTCCTGGCAGGGCTTGCTTATAGCTTCAAACGTGTCAATAATATCCTCAAGGCCGCTGCCAAAAAGGGAGACACAGCACCGTATCCCGGACTTGGTAGCCTCCTATTCCAAGAAGAAGCTCCAGCCATTGATACATCATTGCTTGAAGCTGAAGTGGAAGCCGAGTTAAACGGGATTGAAACCACGTTGTTCCAAACGTATGAGTCGGTTCGTAAGAAAGTTGAGCAGGCTCTCGCCAATGCTGACTTCCGGACAGGCCTTCAAGTGCTACTGGAGCTTCGAGAACCGATCGACAATATGCTCGGTGATGAGAAGAAGAAGGGTGTGAGAGTCAACGCCAAAGATGACGCCCTCCGAACCAATCGTTTGCAGCTGATGCGTGGCATTGCCCGCCTGGCATTCCTCGACTTCAGCCGTATCGACACCACAGAGGCTGAAAAGTAGCAGATCTGACGCCTTGAAGACCTTCCCCCCGGTTACAATGATAGCAGCCCTCTCTATCACCTGCTGTTACCAGGGAAGGGATTGAGCTTTGGGTTCATTCGGTTGGCTTCCCACTTGATTTGATTGTTTTTCCACTTTTTTTACTAGATGGTACTTTTCGATTGTTGAATGCACAGAAAATGAAAGATAACACAAAGCAAACATGGTCACGTTGGCGCTGGTTTGCCTCTGTCCTGTTTGCGGGTTGCTGCGTCCTGTTTGCAACAAGCTGCAACAACCAGGCCCCCGGAATAGCACCTGATCCCAACAACATCCACTACCCCGTTGGTGTGGCTGTTCATCCATCTGGAAAATTTCTCTATGTCACGAACTCCAACTTCGACCTGGCATACACAGGTGGCACTGTTATGGTGTTTAGCACAGAAGAAACGAAGACAGTGGTTGTGGATCGAGCTGGTATTAAGACGGAACTCAAAACACTTGAGCAACTCAAAGGCTCCACCGTGTCCATCGGCTCCTTTGCAGGTCAGATCATACTCAACCGAGCCGGGACGAAGGCCTATGTTGCTGTCAGGCAAGATCGAAAAACAGACTCTCCGATTGATTTATCCGCAATTTTAACCCTGAGCATTGACGCCAACAAAACAGGCAAAGGGCACCTCAACTGCGATCAAGTTGAAGTCAAGAAAGAACAAACAGGTGGTGTGGGCGAAGAAGATAAGTTTGAGAAGGAGCCCCCTCCCAAATGTGGTGATACATCAAAGATCTTTTTAGGCAACAACCCCTATCCTTACAGCATAGCTTTGCTCTCCTCATGTCAGGCCCAAAGAAGATGCTCGAGAGATAGCGACTGCAACAGCGTTGGAGGACGATGTGATCATTCACGTTGCGTCCCGCAATGTTCCACCTCCCCCAACTCGTGCAAAGCTGGACAGACCTGCAAGGCCGGTCGATGCAGTTGCAAGCGACAACTGGACTGTCCCTCGGGAGAAGTGTGTGTGAGTGGGAGTTGTCGTACTCCCCTCAGCGCAACCCAAAGGTTTTGCACTCAAAACAGCGACTGTCAATCCTTCGAGACTTGCCGTGGCAAGCGATTGCTCGCCACCCACATTGAAAATGGTGGGCTGTCTGAATATCCACTCCCCCTACTCGACAAAGAAAAGAAGACCTGCAAATCAAGCACAGACTGTACTGGTACAGGTGAGATTTGTACTTCAGGAAGATGCCAACAAGCCTTACCGGTGAGAAGTATACCCTCGATCCCCAAGGGAATTACAGCCATGGCGATCTTACCCAACAACAATCTCCTTGGAACTTCCGGCAATATCTTCTTGACCAGCAACCAAGATGGCAACATCTATGTGCTGCCGTCTCAACTTCCTCCTGCAAACAACACCTTATCCCGTATCCCCTTTACGAATACGAGTGGAACGACGAGTACAGCAGCAGACCTTCGCGGTGTGGCTGTGGGCTATGACAAAAAGAACAACACAGTCCGACTGTTTGTGGCCTCAAGGCGACCAACCTCTGCCGTCCTTGTCTATCGTCTCAGTACGAACGCAAGTGGTGCCATCACAGCAACTCTGCAACGCTTTGTTCCGGTGGGCAATGGCCCCGCACACTTGCTCTATCATCCTCGACCTGCTCCCTCTCCTGATTTGCTCTATGTGGTGTGCTCCCGCGATGGACGTGTGGATGTGATCAACACCGAAACTCTGCAAATCATTCACCAGATCAAAGTTGGTGAGCAACCGGCTTTTATCGCTCTGTACGAGCCAACCGCAGGGAGCAGCATCAAGCGACGACGGGCTTATGTTGCCAACTTCCTGGACACCTCTATCAGCATTATCGATCTGAAAAACCACCAAGTGATTGGGCAAGTAATCGGTATCAACACCCGCCTACCTCTACCCTAAGGTTATTATGCAACAACAACGATTTGGACAAAAATTGGGCTTACTCCTTCGCGTTATGCCACTGTTTTCTCTGGCAGCTCTTTGTGTACTGTACGCATCTTGTACCAGTACAACTCTACCCTTTTTGCAGCACTTCAAACATCCGATGGCTGTCGCGACGATCAAAGTCCCCGATAGCAAGAAACCTCGCTATCATATGTATGTGGCCAATGCAGATATCGACCGACTCGCGGTCGTTGATGTCACACAACGCAGCCTAGTACTGAACTCCGAAGACAAAGATGCGCCTGGCATCTTGTATGTACGCACAGGTCGTCGGCCTGTCGATGTCGCAGCAAGCCCAGACCAAAAACGACTCTACACCCTGCACGCCATTGACGGGAATATGTGGGTCTATGACACAACAACCAACAAAGCACTTACCAGCAACAACAAAACGCTGATGATTCCGAGAAACTGTGCTCGACAACCCGGTTGCTGGTCTGGCCCGATAAAGCTGCTATTGCACCAACGTCGAAGCCCATCCCAACTTCTTGGCTTTGTCGCCCTCGCTGGAGAAAAAGCTGTAGCAGTGGTCAATTTAAACGAGGCTGACCCGTCCAACTTTGGCAAAGAGTTAAGTCGTATCCGTCTCTCTGGCCGCCCCACCGATATGTGGTTTGGCCCAGAGAAAAAGAATATCTATGTCTCGGATGACAGCCAGCCTTTTGTTCATGTCATCGAACCTGAAACTCTCTCTGTTCGACAACTCTCTGTGAAAGCAAAAACACTCACAGGCTCCGTTTCTCTCGACAACAAATGGCTGTACTTGATCGACGCAGCCAACAATGGCATTCGGATCTTTGACCTCAAAAGCAACAAGGTTGTATCCCAAGGAGACCAACGCTTTAAAGGAAGAAAAAATATCCGCATTCAAAATGCCTCCTTTTTGGGTGTGACATTCCTTCCAGCCATCAAAATCACAGTACGTGGAAGTGATGGAAACAACCGCTCCATCACAAAGAGCTTCGCCTGGGCCAATGCCTCCGACGGATATGGATACCTCATTGACCCCGATGAATATACAACACTGGACAAGAAGCAAACCTTCCCCGCCCACAGGATCTTGGACACAGACGAAGCAGGTCCTAGCGTCTCCAGTATCAAAGTATCCATCCTGGGCAGCTCGCTGGGTGACCCCAGACAGCCCATTCGCAATCATATCCCTCGACTTGTCACCAACACCAACAATGAGGCAGGCATTACCCTCGTTCACGGCAAAACTCGCACAGAGCTGTGGAGCCTTACCTACCAAGGTGTCATTGTGCCCCAACGTTCAGGACGTTTTTCGAACCTGTCTGCCGGTGAATTTGTCGACGTCAATCAACAAGACCTTGCAAAAGAAGGTGTGAAGGCCAAAGATACACTTATCTTTCACAACTGCGGTACAGCGGTCTCTATCCCAGATGCTGGCAACATCCCTGACAGCACTCCTGTCCTTCCAACGTGTGAAGTCGCGATCAAAAAAGTAAGCAGCTATATTATTGCGATTGACCCTGCCAAACTCTCCAAGCTCCCCCTCAACAATCAGACCCAATGGTCTTACAGTATCCGAAGCTCCAAAGACTACATAGTGGTTGGCAGCGTAACAGGTCGGCTCAAACAACGCATTCAGGAAAATGTCCCCTTCCTCAGCGATTACTTTCAACTACAACTCGACAGCAACACAAAACCCACCAAACGCGACACACTCATCCAGTTTAAGACCACATCGGGTGTGACCATCAAACGACTCAAAATGGGTGGCCTACCCACACTCACCCTCCCCCAAGACAACCATCTGCTCTGCGGTGGCCCATTGTGTAACCTGGAGAACTGCAAAACACACCCTGCCTGTACCAACAACTCTTGCGTTGAAGGCACAAAAGATCCCAACAAACAATGCAACCCACAAGAAGTCTGTACCCGTGGTAAATGTATCCCCTCCACCAAGCTGTGGGTCCTTGACTCGGCCGGTGGACGCCTCTTTGTAATCAACCCAACAGACGCTATCACCCTGGAAACGACTATCCGGTAAAGGCCACCCTACAAGATGCACACTCAATCTGGAAAACAACGACGTTATCTCCGTTCTCTCGGCCATCACTTACGAGCCCTCGTACTTCTAGGCAAAGCCGGACTCACAGAAAATGTCATTCTTCAAATCGAACAAAATCTGGTAGCTCATGAACTCGTCAAAGTAAAACTTCCCAAAGTTCTCAGTGATGAACGAAAATCTATTGCTGAAAATGTTGCCCAACAAACACACTCAGAACTTATCCAAATTGTAGGCTATAGCGCCATTTTCTATCGACCTCACCCCGAAAAGCCTAAAATCACCCTTCCACGACGCTAACCAAACCGAAAGTCGAAAGAACGCAGGCCAAAGTCGAAAGAACGCAGGCCAAAGTCGAAAGAACGCAGGCCAAAGTCGAAAGAGCGCAAGTGAACGGTGAGAACATTTCCACCACAAGAGAAGCCTTCTCCTTGCTGAACCTCTATGTTGTCGTTTTGATGTTCAAAACGCCTTACTCTTTTTCCCCAAATGAGTGAGGGGGGCTGCATGAGTTCAAAGAAAAACGCCTTACTCTCTTTCCCCCAAAAAGGGAGGAAGGCTACGAGAGTTCAAATTCTGTGCTTGACCAAGATATCTAATTTCGCTACGATGTCCACGTTTTACCGGAGGGTCCCACCTTGGGGAATGAAGCTCTTTTTGGATGAACAAACAACCACAGCAGCCTTACAGAAAGGGTGTGGAAACGTATAAACAACCAGCGTGTTAGCTAAGAAAACGCAAGTATTTGGAGGATTGTATGTCACCGTCACGTATAGAGATATCCCTGCGATGGGTTTTATTATGTAGTTTGATAGGTCTAGGTTTAGCTATGATGCAAGCCTGTGCAGGGGAGCCCAAAAAAAACCCGGATGCTTGCCAAACAACAGCAGAGTGCGTCAAGAAGAAGGGCAAAGATTTCTATTGTGACAAACGACGTCTTGTGTGTCGCAAAGCAGCCTGTACAGCCGATACAGACTGCGGAAACGATGAAAAGTGCGACTCCGGAAACTGTGTCCCCAAGACAGCCAATACGGAAGGTAGTACCAATACCGACGGTGGCACTAACACTGACGGTGCCACCAACACCGAAGGTAGCACCAATACCGAGGGTAGCACCAATACCGAGGGTAGCACCAATACCGACGGTGGCACAGGCAGTTGTACCAAAAACGAAGACTGTGGAGACTCTGTCTGTAAGAGCAATTGTTCCACAGAAAAGGTCAAAGAGTGTGTCAATGGGAAATGTGTTGAGGGTACCCAGGCTTGCTCATGTGCAACAGGTTTTAAGTGCAGTCAAAGTACAGGCCAGTGTGAAGCGGATGTATGCCCAGGCGGAAAGCCCCGTGACAAAGATGGTAAATGCCCCGAAGTTAAGTGCAAAGACACCAAATGCCCAGCAGGCCAGACACCGGACCCCGACGCAAAGTGTGCATGTATTCCTCGCAAGAACTGGTGTGAACTCTGTACCAAAGATGCAGACTGTGGACTCAAAGGCAAATGTGTCAAAGACAGCTCTGGTAATCAGTTCTGTGCCGAAAATTGCAGCGTGAGCCGAAGTTGCTCAGACAACGCAAAATACAGTTGCCTGACCCTTGGCCAAAACCAGGCTGTATGTATGCCCGTCTCAGGAAGCTGTCCTTGTATCGGCACCAAATGCCCAGCAGGTCAAAAATGCTGTGTCAGCCGAAACGGTCTATGTGGTGCTTGTTGTGACGATTCGGACTGCAAGTCTCCTCAAGTTTGTCGTGTTGATGGTACCTGTGGTGCCAAAGACAAATGCACAGGAGTCCAGTGCAAAGCAGGTCAACAGTGCGATGGCAACACCGGAAAATGCCAATGCCAAGTTCCCTGCCCACAAGGAAGTGCGTGTGATCCAACAAGCAATGCCTGCAAACAAAGTGCCACCCCCAACAAGTGTACTCCCGCTTGTACAAACGGAATGCAATGTTGTGATGTCTTTGGCCAAAAGATCTGCCAGCAAAAATGCCAAGGCCCCGCTGGTGGCTCATGCAAAGTTGACAGCGACTGCAAAGCCGGCGAGATGTGTTGTGGTCTTCTGGGTCTCCCGGCCTCCTGTATGGCCAAGAACCCCATCCTCAAAGGTCTTTGTGGTGGTGGTAGTGGTAGCTGTAAATCCGACGCGGACTGCCCTGGCCAAAAATGCTGCAAATCGCCCCTTCCCATCCTCCCCAGCTCTTGCAAAGCCTCCTGCCCTTAACCAGGCAGCAGAGACCCACCGAGAAGGACGCCCAGCACGTTCTTCCCCAGCTCCTGCAAAGCCTCCTGCCCTTAACCCAAATTCTTCACAAAATGCTGGACCGATCGCGTAACGCAGATGGATCTCAATGTATCTCCCTGCCCTTAATCCAAATTCTTCACAAAACGCTGGGCCACCATTCGCAAAGCCCAGCTACGACTCACAAAGCTGAGTGGCATAACACAAGATACGCCAGCTCAATCAGGCTACCATTCGCAAAGCCCCGCTACCATTCGCAAGTGCAAAAAGTATAGCCCCTTTCAACCCAAGTCCCTCGATGCCACTCATGAACCATACTTCCTTGTTGGGCGACCTCTGTTGAGTTTGGCCTTCTTTGCTTTTGTCTTCGTCTTCTTTGCCTTCGTCTTCTTCTTGGGCTCAGACTTTGCTTTTGTCTTCGTCTTCTTCTTGGGCTCAGACTTTGCTTTTGCCTTCGTCTTCTTTTTCTCCGTTACTTTTTTCTTGGTGGAAGCCTTCTTTTTCTCCGTTACTTTTTTCTTGGTGGAAGTCTTCTTTTTCTCCGTTACTTTTTTCTTGGTGGAAGCCTTCTTTTTCTCCGTTGCTTTCTTCTTGGTCTCACCATTCTTCGGCGTTGAGGCTGGGAGTAGTTCTTTGAGAAAGAGTCCGGTGTAGCTATCGGGGTTGGCGGCGACATCTTCGGGTGTACCTTCTGCTATGATCTGTCCTCCTCGTTCTCCACCTTCAGGACCGATATCGATGATCCAGTCGGCTGTTTTGATCACATCGAGTTGATGCTCAATCACAACAACCGTGTTGCCTTCGTCGGCGAGGCGGTGAAGAACTTTGAGAAGTTGTCGAATATCTTCAAAATGCAAACCCGTAGTGGGTTCATCAAGAATGTAGAGCGTACGGCCTGTAGAGCGGCGACTCAGCTCTTTAGATAGTTTGATACGTTGTGCTTCACCACCGGAAAGAGTTGTCGCAGCCTGCCCCAATCGAACATAACTCAGACCCACATCATACAGAGTTTGGAGTCTGCGTTTAATCCGAGGATAGGCTTCAAAGAACTCCAAGCCTTCTTCGATGGTCATATTGAGCACATCGGAGATATGACAACCTCGATACGTAATTTCGAGTGTTTCCCGATTGAATCGTCGTCCTTTGCAATCCTCACAGGTAACAAAGACATCGGGAAGGAAGTGCATCTCGATACGATTGACACCGGCCCCCTCACACGATTCGCAACGGCCCCCTTTCACATTAAAAGAGAAGCGACCTGGTTTGTATCCGCGAACTTTGGCTTCGGGAAGTTGAGAGTAGATCTCACGAATCGGCGAAAACAGACCGACATAGGTGGCAGGGTTGGAGCGGGGAGTCCGTCCAATCGGAGACTGGTCGATGTTGATCACTTTGTCGAGGTATTCAAGACCGTCGATCTGTTCCACCTTTCCCACACTGCCTCGTGCACGATGAAGATGCAACGCGGCAAAACGATAGAGCGTATCAATGACCAGACTGGATTTCCCTGAACCAGACACACCTGTAATACAAACCAGATTGCCCAGTGGGATATCCACATTGAGGTGCTTCAAGTTGTTGTGGTGTGCTCCCTGAATCGACAGGAAGTGACCGTTGCCTTCGCGCCTCTCCTCTGGAATGACAATACTGCGCTGACCACTGAGATACTGTCCGGTTAAACTCTCCGAGACTTGTAGCACATCCTGGTAGGTTCCTTGTGCCACAATCTCACCACCGTGAATACCCGCGCCTGGCCCCATATCGATCAGATGATCGGCAGCACGCATGGTCTCTTCGTCGTGCTCCACCACCACCACCGTATTTCCAAGGTCACGCAGTTGTCGCAAAGTTTGAATCAAGCGATCATTATCACGAGGATGCAGGCCGATGGAGGGTTCATCCAGGATGTAGAGAACACCTGTAAGAGCAGAACCTATCTGCGAGGCAAGCCGAATCCGTTGGGCCTCTCCACCCGACAACGTACCTGCTGTTCGATCCATGGTGATATAATCCAACCCAACCTCTTTTAAGAATCCGATCCGCTCACGGATCTCTTTGAGAATCCGACGGGCGATATCTTCGTCGCGGGACGGCAAGAGCAACGTTTCAAAAAAGTCAGCGGCCTGACCGATCGACATCGCCACAACGTTCGCGATATTTTGGCCGCTCACCAGAACATGCAAGCTCTCTTTGCGAAGCCGGGTTCCTTGACAGGTTGGGCAGGATTGATGCCGCATATAACGAGAGAGCTGTTCCTTCCGTCGTTCGGACTCTGTCTCCCTGTAATGGCGTTGCATCATATTCACAATGCCTTCAAATGCAGGCAACCGCTTCTTCCGTGGACGCCGCCCCCAACGCCCACGTTTTTTCGGTGGTGGCGTAAACGTATCATGACTTGGAGTCTCCTTGTTAAGACCAAACAACAAGAACTCCTGAAACTCGTCCGGTAGATCTTCCCAAGCTTCATCCACAGAGATCTCATGAGAAGCACAGAGAGACTCCAGAAACTCACCCATGCGACTATCGTTCGTGCCGCCCCACGGGGCAACAGCCCCCTTGGCCATCGACAGACTGGTGTCGGGGATCACCAGCTTTGGGTCCACTCGAAGCTCATGCCCCAAACCATTGCACATACTGCATGCACCTTGGGGTGCATTAAACGAAAACATTCGTGGCTCCATCTCTGGATAAGAGATGCCACAGTCGATGCAGGCGTTGTGCTCACTCATAAGCCACTCTTCACCGTCTTTAGTAACAACGCGAAGCATACCTTCGGCCAGCTTTAATGCTGTCTCTACCGAGTCGGTCAGACGTGTTTTTATTTTCTCTCGCACAGACAAGCGATCGATATAAACATCGATGTCGTGTTTCTTTTTGCGATCCAGAACAATATCATCTTGAAGTTCGAATGTCTCTCCATCGATACGAACACGAACATACCCATCTTGCCGAAGTAGCTCGAGTTCTTTACGGTATTCACCTTTGCGACCTCGAACCAAGGGTGCGAGGACAGAGAACCGGGTGCCCTCTTCCAGGCTCAAGATACGATCCACCATCTGCTGCACGGTTTGCCCGGTGATAGGATTCCCACATTGGTAGCAGTAGGGATGCCCCACCCTGGCAAACAAGAGACGCAGATAGTCGTAGATCTCTGTAACGGTTCCTACCGTAGATCGAGGGTTTCGATGAATCGTCTTCTGTTCAATGGAGATGGCGGGACTCAATCCACCGATCCAATCCACATCGGGCTTGTTCATTTGGGGCAAAAACTGCCGAGCATAGGCAGACAAAGACTCAAGGTAACGTCGCTGGCCTTCTGCATAGATCGTATCAAACGCCAAGGAGCTTTTTCCGCTACCGCTCAGCCCAGTAATCACAATCAACCGATTGCGAGGGAATTCCAGATCGACATCTTTCAAATTGTGCTCACGAGCACCACGGATCTGAATGTGATCAACGACGTTCATCAAGAAACTCCACATGATAAGCCAACCCATAGAGCCTATGAGCTGAGCTTTTATTTTGTCTATCAAAGAGAGAGTTGAAAGGCTGGATAGAATGGAAAACTCAGTATCTGAAACTTTGTTCAGACTATCTTCTTCTTCCACCCTTGTCAACAGGGGATCCAGACTTGATTTGTAGTGGGATGGAGCAAGGAAGTAAAGCAAAACGTTGGAATGTTGGTCATAAGAAAGCGAAACCTCTACGAACACGTCACACTCAAAAATTGACGTTCTCCCCCTAC
>JALTMC010000490.1:2952-4265 GCA_027005175.1 Myxococcales bacterium | reverse complement strand
TGAAAAAAAAAGCAATAATGACCCGAGCAACGATAAGATAAAGACACCAGCGGACATGGAATTAGCTCCTTATGTGCGAAGCTTAATCTCTACAAGCACAGGCTCAGTTTTCAAACTTGAGCCTAGGTGATGGAGATGATTGCTTGGTTTTGAGTGAAACCGCAATCGGACATGCAGAATACCCAGGGACTTGAAAAGATACGATACGTTGACTTGTGCGTTGGTGAGGAGAGCTGGTACTGTTTCTTTGTAAATTACCAAAGGCTCGAATCTGCATTCGGTGACGTGGTAATCCAGCTCGAAGGAGAAGCCTGGAAACAGTATTTGCACGATAAAAGCTCAACAGTAAATTGTAGGCTTTTGCTCCTTTCCCGTCAGCGTGACCCCGAACCTCAAGAGTTGTTTTGGGGTGGGCGCGTAGCCAGGAAACTAGAGTTTTAAGTCGGGCATGAGGAGCGTGGAAAGGTGCTCTCTTATTCCTGCCAAAATACAAGGTAAACAAGGGAGGACAATCGCCTAGGATCTCTCTCTTGCTCAATCGATTAGAAGAAGCGATCTTGTGCCTCGCTTGCGGCTTTCTTTTGCTCGGAACTGTTTGTTTTTGTACCCGCTTCTTCGATAGACTTTGTGACGAAACAACAGCGGTAACTTTGCTTTTTGTGACTGTGCTTGTCTTTTGTTTGCTCTCCAACTTCTCTTTTTGGCTGGAGCGCATCGGTAAAGGGATGTGACTTTGTTGAGGAGAGTTTACCTGTAACTGTTGTTGGGGTGTTGTGTTGGTCGTAGGCTGATACAACCAGGCTGCTCCCAGTATGGCTGCTACACCGAATAGGGTCGTTGTTATGGGCACAACAGTCGCTAGGTCCTCTTGCCAAAGGATTGAGAATGGTGATGTTTCAGGTATTGCTTTCATGTCTCTTCTCCATAGCCCAGGGCTTGTAGTCGTTTTAGATTTGCGATGATGCTTGCTTGGCCAGGAAGTATTGTATTGGCATCTCGAAAAGCTTGGACTGCTTTCTGATAGTCCTTGCACAAGAGTGCTTCAACTCCTTCATCAACAAGTTGAGCAAAATGAGATTGATAGGACATCTCGTATTCGAAGCGTTCTCTTTTCTCGTATTCAAACTCAGCTTTTTTGTTCTTTTCCTGAAGGGGGTTCAGAATTGGTGACACAGGAACGGAAGAGGGGGGGCAGGAGTTCAGGAACTCCTGTTCACGCTGATATTCTCGCAAACGCCTTGCAGTTTTTTGGTATTCAAACTCTCCTGATGTAAAAGTTGGCTCTTGCAATGAAGCTGCAACAGATCTTTGTT
>JALTMC010000490.1:0-2942 GCA_027005175.1 Myxococcales bacterium | reverse complement strand
TCTTTGTTGGGTAGAAGGAACTGCTGGCTCTAGAACCTCAGCCAAAAGATCTGTTACAGGTTTTTCAGTCAAAAGATCTGGAGCGGATCTTTGTTGGGTAGAAGGAACTGCTGGCTCTGGAGCCTCAGTCAAAAGATCTGGAGCAAAGTCTTTCATCTCCGAGGATGGGCTAGACATTTCAGATATATTGGCGATGGCGTCGTATACTTCGCTGCTGGGCAATAAATCGGTAGATAGTAATTCGGTCCAGCTTTGTCTGGCTGAGATGAATGCCTCGCTATGATGGAATTCACCGATGCTGTGATTTGTGTGGATTCCCGGATCTTTGAGTCCTTCATCAAAGGTGCGTGCAGCATCTAGCAAAAGTCCTTCCCAGTGTCCTGTTATGTTGCGAGAACCAGGAGCTTGTTTTAGTGTGTTACAGTGTACTGCGAGATTGTCTGCAAAGATCAGACTGTTAAAAGCCTCCTTGCCCTCATCCAGTGCATTAATTGCAGACCAGAGTTGTCCTTCATGGACTATAATCTTCCCCATAAAGTTACCTTGGTCGTGTAACACAAGCTCGATGGAATGTTGCCCAATACAGGCCAACTGGATGTAATCTGCAAGCGCAAAAGGAAGCTCTTCCGATTCTTTCTCCAAAGATAATTTTTTTTCCACGACTGTGCGTAGCTTGTGAAGAGAGAGAGGCTTCTCAAAAACTTCGATATTACTCCGGGTCGGGAGCAGGTTGGAAAACTGCTCCACATACGCAGAGATGAACACTACCGAAGCTTTTGTATTTTCACTATCCAGTAATTGAAGGACCTCCACCCCGACTCCATCGGGGAGATTGAGATCCGATAATGTGAGTTGAGGCTGAACCCGTTCAATGATTTGTGCAGCTTCTGCTAAAGAACCTGCACTAAATAGCTCAATGGAGTTGAGCTTCGACAGTCCTCTTACCATCGATGAGCGAAGAATAGGCTCATCTTCAATTATAAGAACGGGAATGAGTTTTTCCACCTCTGACTCTTGATTCGAAAATAGCATACCGGTTGCCCTGCTATTGCCCTGGGATGTGATAGACGTCTTGCATAATATCAGCACCACATTGCAGTTCTTCTAGATAGTTGAGGAACTTTGTGACCATCTCTTTGCCACGGAACATTGCGCCATGTTGGGGCGCTATCATATCGATGTCTAGCTGTCGTACCATCTTAACCCAGGGGCGTAATGCCGCATTACAGGCCATATAGCGCCGGTGAAATCCATCCATATATTGCATATGGGCGTCAAAATCTTCGACAAAGATATATTCCATGCCCAAGGATGCACCGAGATCTCCAGTGTAGAGGATCTTTGACAACGGGTCGTAGAGATGAAAGTTCCCACAAGAGTGTAGAAAGTGAGCAGGGAGAACTAGGAGTTCCAAGCCCGCTAAATCGATCACCATGCCTTCATCAGGGATCGGAAGCAGTCGCTCTTCGACCAATCGATCCAGGCCAAAGTGAGGAACAAATCGAACCCAAAGCTTAGAGATATACGCGAGCGCATCTGTGGTCATTAACCAGCCGTTGGCTGCGGCAATGATGTCCGGGTCCTGGTGGGAAAGAAATAGATACTTGAGTTTACTTCGGCCCAATAAATGCGTTGTTTCACTCAGTACTTTTGTATAAACTTTGTGCCCTCCAGGGTCCAAGATAATACCTTCGCCGTTGTGAATAATGACATGTTGATTCGCTTGTACTGCTAAACCATGACTAAAGTCTTCCAGCAGAACATTGCGATGCTCCCCTTGTTCAAACAAGATAGAATTTGGCATTTTGTCTCTCCTGACAACTGAGTTGGTGCTCCACTGCCTGACCTCATTTTTATCACGAAGGTCTTGGCCTTGAGCACAGTAGATGGAGTTGCCTGTCTCAGGCTGTTATTAACGTGTGGTGCTCGTTGACACTCCGTTCAGTATTGGTACTACAACACATTGTTTTCACAGCAAAGTGAAGCTCCTTGATCTCCGGGCATTCCTCTTGCATTCCGAGAGCGATGCGATATGTCTTGTCAGACAAACAAGGAAACCAAAACTCCAAAATACTGGGGGCATCAAGGCAAGAGGAATGCCACAACATGGCTGTTTTATCTTCACTTGAAATTTCAAGGTGGTTGGCCCTTGTCGCTGAACATGTGCATCACTAGCACCACACGTTATTAAAATAGCTACTCCAAAGCCCTTTTCGCCTTGCGACCTCTTTCCCTGTTCGAAGTATGCATTCCTGTTTCTCCAAAAGGGACAGCTCTTTTATCGAGGCCGCGTTCTGATAGAGGATATTAGAGGACGCGTTTTATGTCTGCTGCGGCACGACGCATATCCAGGAAAATCAATCCAAGCTTTGCGTCCTTGTTGGTGAGGACAAGAAGGAGTGCTCCCTGTCCAGTCGTTAGCATCACGGCGTACCCTTCCTCTCCTCGTACAAGGATCTCTTGCACTTCACCACGCTCCAACTCAATGGCAGCTCTTGTTCCCAGGCTAATTAAAGTTGCGCTCATTCCTGCAACACGACTTTCATCAACATGTGCAGGCAGCGCACTCGCAATCATCAGACCATCGTCAGAAATTAAAGCACTGGCTTCAACATCTGGGGACCCACTTTGCAAGGCTCGCAAAATCTTATTAAGATGTTCTACTCGGGACATTTCTTTCTCCTGTTGAATCTTTCAACTGTACACTCTGTCTTATTTTGCTGCACACGAAACATTCCTCCCTGAACTCAACACAACTGTAGATAACGTTCCTCCCTGAACTCAACACAACTGTAGATAACTCAGACTTCTCTGAGCAGAGGATGTGCTGCCTATTGATGAAGTTTGAATCACTGACCTACAAGCTCTCTTGGATCACTGGGCTTACAAGCGCGCTCACTATTGCTGCTTAACGTCAACAATTCAAGGTTCCTTGCTTGATC
>JALTMC010000489.1 GCA_027005175.1 Myxococcales bacterium | reverse complement strand
CGGTAGCCTGCGAAGCAGCGATCAAAGAAACGCGATCAAAGAATAAGGGAGACCTGTATCATCATCGCAAGAACCTGTGCTGGTAAAAAGAATCAACAGCCTGTAGATCCTCGGAATAGTCCGAGCCTGACCGAGTCAGCAAGTATCTATTTTTCTTAACGAAATACAGGGATTCTGTGGGCGAGCTTTCCGTCGGGCTGATGTTCCAGTGCCCTTCAGGGTACTTCGTTTCTCAGAAACGGACTTTAGTCCGGCGGATTATAAAGTGATTTTCACAGAATTCGTGGATGGGTAGGATGGTGAGACTCTCTGGAGTCGTTGCGAATTTGCGACAGTCCAAAAGAAAGGGGAAGTTGTTGTTGGATGTAGAGCTTGAGAGGATTGATTCAAAAACATTCAGGCATGCTTGTGCCATGCAAGAGCATGAAGGTTACTTTGATAGATATGTTTTGACTTTGTTACCGACATCAAGTCCGGTCATCATGGCGGCACTCATACCGCCGACAAATCCCCATGCTCCAGAGAGCCAGAGGTTGTCGATGGGGGTTTCTGCGCCGGGGCGAGTGACAAGGGATTGAGTGATAGATTGTTCTGCCCCATAAATCGAGCCTTGGTGATTTTTGCTGTAACGGATGTTGGTGAGGGGAGTACCTATCTCTTTGTACTTGATACTTTTTCGTAAGTTGGGGATAACCTTCTCTGCTCGGTCGATCAACTTTTCTGCAGCGGCTTCTTTGTATGCGATGTAGTCAGCATTGTTGCGATAGTCTTTGGGGTTTTCTGGATTGTGCCACTCGGCAAACAAGTCCCAGTTTGAGAGAGTCATCAAGGCGACAACACTTCCACCTTCAGGGGCTGCGCCACGATCGACGTGGGTGTAGTGGGTTAGAACCAAACTGCAGCGATCGAAATCACCTGCCAGGACTGCCTCGTAATCCAGGTTTAGGTCGTAGTCATCGAACAGAAAGATCTCGTGGAAGTTATGACCTTCTGCGCACAGGTCTTGTTCCAGTCCGAGATAGACAACAAAGGATGAGACGGAACTCTTGAGCCGTTTCAGGCGGCGAGCATAAGAGCGTGGTAAATGCTCGATGCCTACCATTTTAAGCATAGTGTCTGGTGCATTGGCGTTGCTGATAAATGCATCTGCCGTGACACGCAGACCTCTCTCGGTTGTGACCGCGATGGCTTTTGCGTTCTCGATTTCGATGTTGCAGACGGTTTGGCGGTACATCATCTCTCCGCCATTTTCCTTGATCACAGCTTCAGCGGCACGACTCATCGCGATACTACCACCGATAGGGTAATAGGCTCCGTAGAGGTGATAGCTGGCCCAAGCGATGATAACGGTCTGTGCACTGAGTAGTTCGGGGGGCATCCCGAAGTAGCCCCATAATGTACTCAGTATGGAGCGGAGTTTGGGGGTTTTGATATAGTGTGAGATGTACTCTTCCCAGCTTATTTCCATGGTATCGAGTAAGACTGGATAGTGCTCAGCCATATTTTTCAGGGATGCAGTCTGACCGAGGGCTTCATCCTGATTGTGTCGTTGGATATTCTTGAATACCAGACACATGTGGTCAAACAGGTTGCGGATACCTTCACGTTCTTTGGGAAACAAGCGAATCAGTGTACTTTCAAAGGTGTTGAGGTCAGCGGAGACATCGATGGTGTGTTCTGGGAAGTTGACTGTATAGAATGGGTCAAGGCGTTCAAATCTTACGCGTTCCCAGAGTTCCATTTCCTGGGCTGCTGGATAAGCCAGTCCACCCGGTGCGATACCATCCAATGCATGCAAAGAGACTTCAAAGCGATAACGCCCCCGTCGAAAGTCATGTGCGTAACCGCCTGGAACAGCGTGGTGTTCTAGGACAAGCACCTGTTTGCCTGCTTTGGCTAGAGTGCAGGCAGCACTAAGCCCACCCAACCCAGCACCAATGATTACTATATCAACATGTTTTTCCATCGTGAAGTCTCTCCTTATGCTGCGCCCTCTCCATAACAGACCTCAGGACAAGACACCAGAGAAAATATCTTGGCGTTTGATGTTCTATTAAAAATGTCCTATTCTTCCCATGGGTTATTCTTTCGAGTGGTACCCGAGGTGGTTGGGGGGGAGGGCGTCACTATTTCTGAGGCTGGTACGGTTTGGATTTCCAGGATTGTCCATCACGACTCCATTGGATCTCAGCATAGCCAACGGTGACAAAGGTGTTTGCACCGTTGGCAAGGGCACGAAACATCCGCCATGCACTACTTGTAGATGCACCGTTGGCAAGGGCACGAAACATCCGCCATGCACTACTTGTAGACTTCCAGGTGGAGGGGTTGTTGAGATCGGTGGCGAGATAGACCTGGTTGGGTTGAAGAATAAGAAACGGATCATTGTTGGAGGCAAAGCCACGCACCCGTCGGGGTTGGTTGGAGGGGCTAAGGATCGACCACAGCTTGCCCTGTTGGGAGTGCAAGAGGCTATAGGTGTCACAAGGATGTTGTCCCACGTAGGTGTGCTGAGCTGTGAGTCGTTGATTTTTCTATTAAAATATAAAATCCTTTACTCTTTTCTTGCTTTTCCTTCAGTCGGTCTTAATTCCTTGGTTTGTTCGAATTGTAAAAGTAAGAGGAGCGTTGTGAATGAGTGAGGAGAGGCAAGACATACAGGATGAATTCGATGTTGTGGAGGAGTCCACTTTAACGGATGATGTGCAGAAGGAGGAGTCCTCTGACGACGTTGTCTTGTCAGTCGCTGAACCTGTGCAGTCTGAGCAGCCTGATGGTATGTCTCCTGATGAAGATGATGCTTCTGCCGAAGTCGAGGCGGAGATTGTTGGGGTAGAGATGCCTTGGAAAGGAGAGGAAGAAGGGATAGGGTCAGAAGCAGCGGCAAATAGCTTCTTTTCATTGGGTGAGGAAGATATCGTGGAGATGCTCCGTACCGGGGAGAAGCCTCCAGATGTGTTGTTTGCTTTTCCTCTCAAAGAGAGCACTTTGTTTCCAGACATGACTGTTCCTGTACTGGTCGCCTCTACTGCGCTGAATGAATTGCAACGACAGGATGAGCCCCAACGTCGCTTTGTGTCTTTTTTCTGTCAGAAACACGATGTCGATGTTGCGGGACCCGAAGATCTGCACACGATCGGCGTCACAGCCCGGGTGCTACGTTTTACGACCACACCGGAAGGCCTCAACGCCTTGGTGGTGCAGGTTACACATCGATGTCAGATTGAGCGGTTTATACAAGCCAGCCCTCACAAACTTGTGGCCAAGGTTCAGTTGCTACACGACGAGTCCAACAAAGAGGATCAGCCCTTTATTGAGGCGTTGTCGCGAAATCTACATCAACTTTTGGAAGAAATTGCTGGACTGACCCCCCAACTTTCTGACGAGTTTGTGCTGCTGGTACAACAACTGGAAAGCCCAAGTCATCTTGCTGACTTTGTGGCCTTGCAGTTTCTTAACTCGATCGATGAGCGTCAACCTTTCCTTCAGACCCTTTCACTGCGAAAACGTCTGGAGATGGCTCTCACTGTGCTGCTCAAAGAGAGTGAGATGCTCAAGCTACAGAACCAGCTTCGCGAAGAGATCCATTCTCAGATGGAGCAACGTCAACGCGAGTTTTTGTTGCGAGAACAACTGCGCCTGATTCGGGAGGAGTTAGGAGATCAGGTTGATGAAAAAGAGCTGGATGCTGAGAAGTATGCAGCGCGTATTCTGGAAGCAAATATGCCGGAAGAAGCGGAGTCGCGAGCGAAAGAAGAGCTTCGTCGTCTCTCGGTGCTTCCTCCTGAAGCGGCGGAATACAATATCATTCGCACCTATCTGGACTGGCTTTGCGACCTCCCCTGGTCTCAACAAAGCGAAGGACACATCGATCTGCGTCGTGCACGCTCTGTTTTAAACCGGGATCACTACGGTCTGGAGCGAGTGAAAGAGCGTATTGTGGAGTTTCTGGCTGTACACAAACTCAAGCCCGATCAAAAAGGTGCGATTCTCTGTTTAAGTGGCCCTCCAGGTGTTGGAAAAACATCCTTGGGGCGGTCCATTGCAGAGGCCATGGGGCGAGAGTTCTTTCGGTTCTCTGTGGGAGGGATGCGAGATGAAGCTGAGATCAAGGGGCATCGCCGAACCTATGTGGGGGCCATGCCTGGCAAGTTGCTTCAGGCTCTCAAGCGAGTAAAAACGCGCAACCCTGTTCTTATGCTCGACGAGATCGACAAGATCGGCAAAGATTGGCGCGGCGATCCTGCGTCTGCGTTGTTGGAAGTTCTAGACCCTGAACAAAACCAAAACTTTCTGGATCACTATCTCGATGTGCCTTTTGATCTCTCTGAAGTTATGTTTGTGGTGACAGCCAATTATCGAGACTCTATTCCTGCACCTCTTCTCGATCGTATGGAGGTGATCGATCTATCAGGTTATATTCCGGAAGAGAAAGTCGAAATTGCTCGTCGATTCTTGTTGCCTCGTCAGCGGGAAGCTCACGGTTTAGAAGCCGAGCGTTTGCAAATCTCACGCAAAGCGCTCGCTCGTATTGTACAAGAGTACACTCGCGAGGCGGGTGTGCGTGAACTGGAGCGACAGATCGGAGCGGTGTGTCGTAAGCTGGCCATTCGGGTTGCCGAGTCGTCAACCCGACGAAGCAAACCCGTTCGTGTTCGTGTTCAAGAAAGTAATCTGGACAAGTATTTGGGACCTCCTCGTTATCTTCGCGATCAGGCGTTGCGTGACAATCCCCGGCCTGGGCGCGTGATCGGTCTGGCCTGGACTCCTTTTGGGGGTGAAACTCTGGTCATCGAGGTGACGCGATTCGAGGGCTCTGGGAAGCTTGAGCTTACCGGAAAACTCGGCGATGTGATGACAGAATCGTCACGTCTCGCGCTGTCTTACTTAAAGTCTCAAGCAGAACGATATCATATCGATATAAGTAGCCTGTCCAAAACAGATCTACACTTACATGTCCCCGCCGGTGCTGTTCCCAAAGACGGGCCGTCTGCTGGTATTGCAATCACTACGGCCTTTTTGTCTCTGCTTGCCGAAGGTGGTTGGGAGGTCCCAACCGATCTGGCCATGACTGGAGAGATCACGCTGCTGGGTGATGTCTTGCCTGTGGGTGGAGTTCGTGAGAAAGTGGTAGCCGCCGCATCCATCGGAATTCCTCGAATTATCTTACCCATGCAAAACCGAAAAGATGTAGAGGAGGTTCCCATCTATATCCGAGAGAAAATAGAGTTCACTTTTGTCGAACACTTTGACGAAGTGATCGAGCTTGTCTTTCCCAAACAATGGTCGAAACAGGTGTGATACCGATGACCTCTCTTTTTGTGCTTGTTCGTACCCACGCAGCAACCAGGTGTGATACCGATGACCTCTCTTTTTGTGCTTGTTCGTGCCCACGCAGCAACCAGGTGTGATACCGATGACCTCTCTTTTTGTGCCTGCTCGTGAAACCCGCGCTGCGATCAAAGTCCTCAACTCCCGCTTTATCTCAATTGTAGCACCAGCTTTCTCTGTCGAAGAGGCGAAGGCCTTTATCGCTCAAATCAAACAAGAGTTTCATGACGCTCGCCATCATGTACCTCTCTTTTTGATCGGCCATGGTTCTTCTGTTATCGCCCACTGCTCCGACGATGGTGAGCCTTCCGGGACTGCGGGTCGTCCCGCTTTGACTGTGTTGCAAGGCAGTGGTTTGGGTGATGTCGTCGCGGTGGTTGTTCGCTACTTTGGTGGAACCAAACTTGGAACAGGTGGCTTGGTGCGAGCTTATGGTGACTCGGTCAAAGCTGTCCTCGATATCCTTCCTCGGGCTAGAAAGGTGGCAACACATACCCTCTTGCTTGCGCTCCCATACTCTCTCTTTGAAAGAATGCGTCTATGCATCGCTGAACTTCACGGAGAGATCCTGGACGAAGACTTTGGTGCAGATGTCACTCTCACGGTTCGTCTCGCGATATCGGATATGTCTGCTTTCGAAGAAGGTGTTCGAGATATCTCCAACGGTTCCATCGAGATCGAGATCCTCGAAACTCACGAATCCACCATCCTACCGATCGAATAATTCACGACCCATTTTGCTCAAAGACGCAAAACTCTTAATACTTGTGACTGATTCTCGTGAGTCATGACTCACGAGTCTCATGACTGATTCTCCTTAACTTTTCCGTGAGTTTGCTTAGGAAGCGGAGATCCTTGGCGGTCATGAGGGACTTCTCTAGCCAGCGTTTGAGGTGCTGGTGAATGATATGTGGTGGTTCCACTGTATAGAAATCGATGCTATCGAGAAGCCGAACCAGGCTGGAGAATGTTTGTTGTCGGGCTTGTATCAGATCGGGATAGTCGATCGCAGGGAGAGGTTCTTGTGGCTGTGTTAGCGAGGTTCGACGAAGCTCATAACATGCACATGTGACAGCATGGGAGAGGTTCATCGAGCCGTTGGGTGAGTCTGTGGGCAACTCCACCAGAAAACTACATTGCAAAGCTTCTTCCTGATTCAGCCCTGACTTCTCCCGTCCAAACACAAAAGCAGAGGTCTCTAGCCCATCGTATTGGTGTTTAAATAGGTTCTCAAGTACGTGGTGAAAATGTCCGTCATTGCTTCGAAATCGTCCTTGCCTTCGGGTGAATCCAAAAGACAGATTCACGTGGGCCAGAGCCTCTTCCAGGCTGCTGTATACCTCTGCTTGCTCTGCAATCGAGAAGGCATGTATGGCAAAGATCTTACAGGTGTTACTCCGGTAGTCTGTCGGGTTGACCAGGATGAGTTTATCGAGCCCAAAGTTTTGCATGGAGCGACAGACAGCACCAATGTTTCCTGGATGTTGAGGCTCCACCAGGATAATCGCAGGGGTGGGTTGTTGTAGCACAGACATTCTCGACTTCTATGCTCCTCTTCGTTTCACATGGGTTTCCAAAAATCGTGCAAAGCCCGCTCCCCGAACGTGGATCGAGCAGAGCCGACAGACGACTGTGTCGGTGGTCCGACAAGAAGACCTTCGGTCGAATCAAGTCGGATTGGGGAGGGTTTTAAGGAGCTTTGCTTAGATATTTCCAGGATTGAACTCGCACAGAGAGACCTTTGTAGGTAAGTTTGCCACGCCGCCCCCCCAAATCGATCGTATGGGGAATCCCTGTGATCTCAATAGGCTGACCGCTGTCCGTTGGCTTGTTGTTGTCGAAAAAGAGAGCGAGAATCTGACGTACATATTTGCCACCCTTGACCACCGTAAAAGTGAGTTGTCGAATCGTGGGACCTTTGCCAAATGGAGGAGGCGCTATTCTTGGATGCTGCTGAATGATTTGGAACTTCTTTGGCGTTTTTACACCTATGATATAACCCTGCCACTTCCCTGAAGTCAGAGCCTTTTTCTTGGCAGGTTTGCGAGCCTTGGCAGGTTTGCGAGCCTTGGCAGGTTTGCGAGCCTTGGCAGCGATCTTCTTATTTCCTTGAATTTGGAGGGATGGTTGCTTCACTTTTTGTTTCTTGCATGCCATGAGAGCACACGACAACGCGATTCCCAGTACAAAGAATTCGATCCTTTGATAAATAGACTGCATCTCTCTTCTCCTCAGTGTGGTTGTTTTTCTCCGAACCGCCGTAGATTCTCCTCCGTGTGGTTGCTTTACTCCGAATCGCCAGTTGATAGGGATACATTCGGTGACTGTGACAGATCTTGACTGTGACAGATCTTGATACTGCGGGTCAAACATTGTACTTCGAGCCACAGACTTGATTTGTAGTGAGATGGAGCAAGGAAGTAAAGCAAAACGTAGGAACGTTGGTCATAAAAAAGCGAAATAAAGTGACTTTTGCTGTATTTGCGGATTGGTAGGATGGCGATAGACACCATGGGGCCGACAGCTTGGCTGCGTTGGATAGCGGTAGCATTGTACTTAGAACCGCCAGTCGATGGCGATAGACACCATGGGGCCGACAGCTTGGCTGCGTTGGATGTCGGTGGTGAAGGGGGAGACACCTGCTGCTCCAGCGCCTCCAGAGAGGATAAGAGTATTTCCTCCACCACGTCCCCAGAGGTAGGTGCGAACACCGGCTTGTGCATGGAACCAATCGACGCTGCCACCGCCCCCTTCGAAGAACAGAGTGACACGTGAAGACAAGGGGATGTTGATATCTCCGTACATGGCACCGACGAGGAAGCGGAGTTGGGAGCTTCCGGCAACAATGGGGACAAGAACAAGCTGGCTATGGAATCGAAGGTGTAGGCCATCGGTGGCTCCCAGTCGAATCCCTTGCATAAAGACCACTCCGCTGCGGCCGCCGGTAACCGCCTGATAACCGATACCTAGCATGAGTTCAATATAACTTGTGTCATAGCCTATTTGTAGGAGAAAGTTACCGGAAGCTGCTGGTGAAAAAGGACCAACAACAGCGGTGAAGGGGTTGATCCCAACAGAGATGCGGAAAGGGGCTTCAAAAGCGTAGCTCATGGTGAGGAAGGAGATCAGACCAAAGGAAGCCTGGCTGGAGGTGATGCCTAGAATCGGAGAGAGGCTGGTTTCGAAACGCCAGTATCCGCCAACTCGTTCCGGGAAGAACAGGCGATGCGTTAGGCGTCTGTCTGTGGCTTCTACATAGTCTTGGGGGTGAGCACTATCACCACGACCCAGCCGACCGGAGGCTTTGTTGGGGTAGACCTTGTTCAACACAATCACCGCTGTGATCCGACGGCTGGGTGTTTTTACTTCTCGATCAACCCTTGGGTCATACTTGAGTACAGGTCTGTGGTCACGAATCGCGATTCGATCGCCGACTTGTAAGCCGTGCTTTGATCCTTTGTTGATCAGCACAAATCCCGCACGTACTCGAAGAATGATCGCACCTTTCAGGTTGAGGCGGGAGTCTCTGCTGTCATCACGGTTTGAACTCCTTGTCTTGGCTTGAGCGGGGGGGGGTTGTTTGGCGACTTTGGGCCGAATCGCTACAATGGGTTGAGAAGGCCTTCCCGTTTTAGGACTGGCAAGAATGCCAGGAGATGGTACGCCCCGAGATAACAAAGCTGTGGGCTTTCCCGGTTGGCTCAAACTCAAGACTTTAAACTTGTAGTGTGCGATCTCCAGAACCAACAGTGTTCCTTCCAAACGCAGTCCGATAACGTCGTGTCCACGGGCTTGTTGTCCTACGATCTGTGGCTTTGTGGGGTCATGGACAGACACAACCAACAATCCCGCTCGACGAGCAGCCAGGTAGAGATAGTGACCCCACCGCACAACCTGTGCTGGTTTCATGGGAAGCTTGAGCAATCCCAGCAACGAGGTTGTTCCTTTGGGTGCAGGCGATACATGAATCTGAAGCTGCTTGCCCTTCATCTTCCAGGCCCACTTGAGAGAAGGATTGGAATGTTGTGCCCAACTTGTTGTTGCACTCAACATCCACAACAAACTCAAACAACCAATGGAAAAAGAATAGCCCTTTTTTCCTTGAAACATCACAACCTCCATGAAACAACATCCAGCATGACTTGTAGCCTGGTAACACTAATACAACTTGGTGTCTGAAAATAGGACAATTTTAAGACAAAGAATCTGGAAATGCTGGGAACCCCTATTTTTCTTCAGGTTTATGGTGATCCAGAAGTTTGGCTTGGCCGATCATAGAGAACCCTGGAAAAACAGGCAAGAAAAGAAGAAACTCTTGGTGATCCAGAAGTTTGGCTTGGTCGATCATAGAGAATCTCGTGGTCTTTAAAAAGACGATCTGTCATCGGATATGGTCTCATCTCTCTTTTTGTGCTTTTATAGGGATGGACGTGACGAAACCGAAAGTTTTTACTTTTGTTTTGACAACATGGAGAATCCGACATGACCCTTCAAACGCAAAGTCTTCACTTTTGGCCATGGCGCCGATCTGTTGTTTTGTTTTCTTTCTTGTTGCTAGGAACGCTGGGCTGTGGAGAGTGGCTCACCTCGTCTGCCGAAGCTGCTATTTTGGTCAATTACAATAGTAGACACAAATACCGCCAGATTCGTCGTGGTGGGGCAGGGCCATCGGGTTGGACCAGTCGAACCTACAATGATCGCTACTGGGCTTCGGGTCAGGCTGCTTATGGCACGCCAGGTTGTGGTATTCCCATTCGCACACGTTGGAACCTCAATACCGAACTCCTGGTTCGCACTCGTGTGAATCTTCCCAACGGTGGAACGAGCCTTGTTATTCGTGTTTTGATCGATAATGACATCCGGGCGATTTACTTCAATGGAACCCTGATCACAGGCTATCGACGCCATGAAGGATGTCCTACCTACAACAGTTTTAACTTCAATGTGCCCAACTCCATTGTTGTGAAAGGTGTGAATATCGTTGCCTTTCACGTGGTCGATCGCGGAGGGTCGGCAGCCTTTGATGCTCGGATTGATGGTACTCCCAAGACCAACCGTGCGCCAACGATATCAGGTCCATCCACTGTGACTGTTTACGAAAATAGGCCTGTCCGCTTCTCTCTCCGTGCCTCTGATCCCGATGGTCATTCGCTGCGATGGACGATTCCCTCTTTGCCCTCCGGGGCTCGTGTGACGGGTAGCGGAAACAGTCGGACATTTTCCTGGACACCCAACTACAACCAGGCTGGAACCTACAACTTAACCTTTGCTGTAACTGACAATGGCTCTCCCAATCGAACGACCCGAAAAACGGTACGAGTCATTGTGTACAATGTCAATCGAACCCCCTCTATCTCAGGACCAACGTCCCAGACCATCGATGAAAATAAGCTGTTGCGCTTTTCTGTGAGTGCTTCCGACCCTGACTCCGGTGACACCTTGCGTTGGACGATCTCAGGGCTTCCCAGTGGGGCTCGTGTGACAGGCAGTGGAAACCGTCGGACATTCTCTTGGACCCCCAACTTCAATCAGGCGGGAGGTTATACTGTGACATTTCGCGTTACGGATACAGGCAATTTAAGTGCCACGCTGACCACGCGAATTACAGTGCGCAACATCAATCGCCCTCCCAAATTTACATCGACAGCACCTACAGTCGCGACAGAGAATCAACGGTATCGCTATCCTGCCAAAGCGACAGATCCAGACGTTGGAGACACTCTGACCTGGACCCTTACGACTGGACCAAGGGGCTCTTCTGTGAACGCAACGGGAGTCGTGACCTGGACACCGGGAGACAAAGACGCCGAGAAGAGCTTTCTTTTTGTGCTGCGGGTGTGTGACCGATGGGGCGCGTGTGTCTGGGAACGATGGACCGTTAAAGTTAAGAATGTGAATGATCCACCAAAAATGACGGGAACACCGTCAGTGACCGCAACAGAAAATGCAATGTATACGTTTGCACCGGGCGTGACCGACCCCGATCCAGGTGACTCTCATACCTGGACATTGGAACAAAAGCCGTCGGGCGCAACAATCGATAAGAACACGGGCAAGATAGCGTGGACGCCGGGGGATGCGGATGCGGAGAAGACCTTTTCTTTTAAGGTGAAGGTCTGTGACAAAGCAGGGGCTTGTGCAACGAAAATCTGGACGGTGAAAGTTAAGAATGTGAATGATCCACCGAAGCTTACAGATAATCCTCCCACTGTTGCAATTGAAAAGAAAGTGTACAGCTATACCCCCACACTCTCTGATCCCGATCCAGGTGACACTCATACCTGGACGTTGGAACAAAAGCCGTCGGGCGCGACGATAGATAAGAGCACAGGCAAGATCTCTTGGACACCGGGAACCAAGGATGCGAATAAGTCCTTTACTTTCAAGGTGAAGGTCTGTGACAAAGCAGGGGCCTGTGCAACGAAAACCTGGACGGTGAAAGTTCGCAATGTCAACGACCCACCGAAGCTTACGGGAACGCCATCCACTTCAGCGACAGAGGATCAAAAGTACTCCTTTAAACCGGGTGTCACAGATCCCGATCCAGGCGATTCTCATACTTGGACTTTGGAGAAAGGACCCTCTGTTGCGACCGTGAATGGAGGGACTGGTGAAGTCTCTTGGGCTCCAGGAGATGCAGATGCCGGTAAGACCTTTACCTTTACGCTCAAAGTTTGTGACAAAGCGAATGTCTGTGACACCAAAACCTGGAAAGTCTCAGTGAAGAATGTGAATGACCCACCGAGAATGACGGGAACTCCGTCAGTGACCGCAACAGAAAATATAACGTATACGTTTGCACCGGGCGTGACCGACCCCGATCCAGGTGACTCTCATACCTGGACGTTGGAACAAAAGCCGTCAGGTGCGACGATCGATAAGAAGACGGGCAAGATATCGTGGACACCGGGGGATGCGGATGCGGAGAAGACCTTTACTTTCAAAGTGAAGGTCTGTGACAAAGTAGGGGCCTGTGCAACGAAAACCTGGACGGTGAAAGTTAAGAATGTCAACGATCCGCCGAAGATTACGAGTACACCGAGTGCGTCAGCGGTGGAAGACAAAGTCTATCGCTACAAACCGTCCGCGACAGATCCAGATCCCAACGACACATTATCATGGCAACTCAAAAAAGGTCCCACAAGCGCAACCGTCGGTAAGAGTACCGGTTATGTTTCGTGGACTCCAGGAGATGCTGACGCGGAGCAATCCTTTGTTTTTGAGATAGAGGTTTGTGACAAAGCAGGTGCCTGTGCCACTCAAAAGTGGACCGTGAAAGTTCAAAATGTCAATGATCCACCCAAGCTCTCTGGAATACCGGATGCAACGGCCATCGAAGATAAGCTATACACCTACGCACCGGGTGTGACAGATCCCGATCCAGGCGACAAAGTGACATGGTCACTTAAGAAGTCTCCCAAGGGCGCAACGATAGATAAGAAGACAGGTAAGGTGTCGTGGACACCGGGAGATGCGGATGCAGGTAAGACCTTTGAGTTTGAGATAAAAGTTTGTGATAAAGCAGGTGCCTGTGCAACAAAAACCTGGAAAGTCACGGTGAAGAATGTAAATGATTCGCCGAAGATTACGAGTACACCAGATAAGTCAGCGATTGAGGGGAAAGTTTATCGTTATAAGCCTACCGCGACAGATCCAGATCCAGGTGATACTCATCGATGGTCATTAAAATTTGCTCCATCGGGAACCACACTCGATCCCAGCACAGGAGAGGTTGTCTGGGTACCTGGAAGTGCAGATGCGGGGAAGAGCTTTAATTTTGAAATTGAAGTCTGTGACAAAGCAGGAGCTTGTGACAAACAAGCCTGGAAGGTGACAGTTAAAAATGTCAATGATCCTCCGAAGGTTGTGGGGACACCACCTGTGCTGGCTTATGTTGGTGAAAAGCTCTCCTATAAGCCCATCGTAACCGATCCAGATCCAGGTGATACTCATACCTGGACCTTAAAAAAGGGTCCTGTTGGTGCCAAGGTCGATCCAAACACAGGAGAGGTTACTTGGACTCCTGCTGTGGGTGACGCTGGAAAAAAACATGAGTTTGTGATCGAGGTTTGCGACAACGGTACACCCAAAAGCTGTGTGACCCAGACCTTTCAAGTCTTGGTGGAGCAGCGCTGCAAGATCGACTCCGATTGTCCCACGTCATTGATCTGTGTGGCCGGTCAATTGTTATGTCGCCCGGCGGGTTGTTCCACTCAAAGTCCAAAATGCCCCAGTGGTAAGTTTTGTTTGGAAGGCAAATGCATCGATAACCCCTGTCGTAATACAACTTGTACGCCGGGTTCTTTCTGTCGCCCTAACGACGGTAAGTGCATCAAGTCTTGTGGTAGTGTGACTTGCCAAAAGGGAGATGTCTGCAAGGAAGGTGTCTGCCAAAAAGATCCCTGTGCAGCCAATCCATGCAAAGCTGGAGAGCTATGCAATGCCAGCGATCCCAAGAAGCCGATTTGTGTGAAAGATCCTTGTCAATCTGGGATCTGTAAACACGGTCGTCTCTGTGTGAAAGGTCGCTGCCTGGATGATCCTTGCGCCCTGATTCAATGTCCCAACACGAAATATCGTTGTCTCGCTGGAGAGTGTGTTGTACGAAAATCCTGTCAGGTCGATCTCGATTGCCCCCAACAACAGGTCTGTTTAACGGGCCGCTGTTTTCCACCCAATTGCTATGACACCAAAAAGGCTTGTACCGGCGGTAAGCTGTGTTTGTCCGGTGCTTGCAACGATGATCCTTGCGCCAACGCAAACTGCCAAAGTGGTGAGTTTTGTCGTCGCAATGATGGTGCTTGTTCCAAACCCTGCGCCAGTGTCTCTTGTGCCAAAAATCAGCGATGTCAAGATGGGGTGTGTCAGCCCGATCCATGCTCATCTGTTACTTGTTCTGCGGGAACTGTCTGTGTCAAAGGAGCGTGTGTACGTGAGCGGTGCAATGCATCCAATGTTTGTAAGTTTGGTCGGCTTTGTTTGCTCCGCAGCCAGACTTGTGACGATGATCCATGTGCAGGGGTAAAGTGTCCTGATTCACGGCAAGTCTGCCGCGAGGGACAATGTGTTGCCCCACCGAGTTGTGTGTTTGATAAAGATTGTCCTGGTGCCCAACTCTGCGCGAAGGGCAAATGTATCAATCCTGCTTGTCAAAAGAATACGGACTGCCAACAGGATGAGATCTGTTTGGAGGGTCAGTGTCAAAAGGATACCTGTGCTGGAAAAACATGCCCGAACCATCAACTTTGTCGAGCCGGGCAATGTGTCGGTAGCTGTGCGGGGGTTTTCTGCAAAACAGGAGAGGTCTGTGTGGACGGCAAGTGTGTGAATGACGCTTGTGCTGGCAAACAATGCCAGGCGGGAGAGGCTTGTGTGAACGGGACATGTGTGACCAACCCCTGTGCGACAGGGAGCTGCAAACAAGGCCGAGTTTGTCGGCCCGGTGGCTGTTTTCCGGATCCTTGTCAGAGCCTCTCTTGTCCATCAGGACAGGCATGCAAAGCTGGACAATGTGAAGGCGATCGAACTTGTCAAAATGATGCGGGCTGTCCTGGTGCAGGGGTCTGTATTGAGAAGGTATGTAAACCTGCGGGCTGTTATGCCGCTCCCTGTACAGGTGGGAAGATCTGCCTCAAAGGTCAATGTGCCGACAATCCCTGCGCAAACAAACAATGTGGCAGCGACGAAGTATGTCGCCCTCGTGACGGCCTCTGTGTGAAGCGATGTACCACGTGCCCACAGGGGCAACGCTGTAAAAATGGTGTATGTGAAAGTGACCCCTGCGACAGCATTAATTGTCAGTCAGGTGAGCGTTGTGAGGAAGGTCAGTGTGTGAAAGACCCCTGCGTTACCGCTGGAAACGGTCTGTGCAAATACCAGCGATGGTGCCGCAACGCAGGTTGTTCGGATGACCCGTGTTTGGCCGTTTCATGTTCGTCCAATCACACCTGCCGACAAGGTGTATGTTATGGAGCACCG
>JALTMC010000488.1 GCA_027005175.1 Myxococcales bacterium | reverse complement strand
GTATTCTTCCACCGACTACCCATCGCCCTCCACCTCTCTCATCCTACTCTTCCACCGACTACCCATCGCCCTCCACCTCTCTCACCGTATTCTTCCACCGACTACCCATCGCCCTCCACCTCTCTCATCCTACTCTTCCACCGACTACCCATCGCCCTCCACCTCTCTCATCCTACTCTTCCACCGACTACCCATCGCCCTCCACCTCTCTCAACCTACTCTTCCACCCACCACAAGTCGCTCCCCGTCTGACTCGTCGTATTCTTCCGTTCACGACCTATCGCTCCATCGGAACATCACCAAACATCGATATTGTCCTCGACCTGACACAAATGGAATTCTATACTTTGCCTCGGAAGGAGTGGCGGAAAGCGTGTTCTATTTGTTCTTGGATCTCTTCACGACGTTCAAACATTGTCACTTCCCAGATTTGCATATTCTTATCAAAACAAAGCAAGTAGGTGCAGTCGTCTTCGCCCATCACTTTAAAATACTGTTTCTCTTTATCGTTCCATCGGTCGAGAATATCGACCACAAGGACAGAACGTTCCCTGAGAGTTAGACGTTTGGGCTCTGCGTTGTGGGAACCTTCTACACAGTCAACTTTTACATCGTTCATCATCAAAATGTCCTCACTTTTGTCCTTTTCCTATAGCACCGATGCCATTGCTAGAAAAGTGTGTGTGTCGCTTTGATATGCTACAAAGAGAGTCACGAGGCTGGTAGAGAAACTCCACAACCCTCACATTACCGGCCATTCATGGACATGATAAAAGAAAAAGCAGGTACATTATGTTTCGGATAAAAAGCCTCCAGATGGTTTTGGGTTTGATGGTTGTTTGTTTGTGGTGGATGTCTGCTTCTCCTGGCTTGGCAGCACCCGCAAAAGACCCAAACTGTTCCTGCTCCAAGCACTGGATCCAGACCTTTCGAGGAAACCAGCATCGACGTTTTTACGGCAGCGGCTACATCCCCTCAAGGCTCAAAGTTCGTTGGCGATTCAAGACCTCCGGTTTCCGGGACAGGCGCTGGATCGGCAGCGATGGCAAAAAGCTGATCTGGCGAGGGACAGGCTGGTCAGGACAGGCAGCAGTCGTTGGTGATAAAGTGTGGGTCAGCTCTGTCGGAGGCTCACTTCACTGCCTCAACCGTCACACAGGGCGACAATACTGGAAGTTTTGGGCAGGAGGGTCGATCAAATCATCGGTTGCCTACTGGAATGGACGTATCTACTTTGGCGCACGCAGCGACCACCTGTTCTGTCTCAACGCCAAAACAGGAAAGCTTCTATGGAAGTTTCGAACTCCCCGCAAAGATGTTGACTCCACACCGATCATCTGGAAAGGAAAGATGTACTGGGGAGGAGAGGACGGCTACTTGTATGCGATGAATCCCATCACAGGTAAGGTTATCTGGAAGTACCGCACAATGGGCTCCATCGAGTCATCTCCCACGATTGTAGGGCAACAGATCTTCATCAACTCTTACGACGGTCACCTGCACAGCCTCGATCTCGCCACAGGAAAGCTCCGCTGGCGCGTTCATACCGGCGACGATACCGACACAACCCCCACTTACTACAAAGGGGCTCTGTACTTTGGCTCAGAGAATGGCTGGCTTTACGCTGTGGATGTCAACACAGGTGAGAAGCTCTGGAAGCGTGTCACGGATGGTGGTATCTGGTCAAGCTCTGCTGTCGCCAACAACCGAGTCTATGTGGGTTCCAACGATCGTCGCTTCTACTCCATCGACACCCAAACAGGCCGTCTCGTATGGAAACGCATCGTTCAAGAAGGCGTCTGGGCCTCTCCTGTGTATGTCAATGGCCGTATCTTGTTTGGTGATTGGGCCGGATATCTCTACGTCTTACGTGCTTCTGATGGTTTTCGTTTGCATTCCTACAAAACAGGTGCCTATATCGTATCCACAGCCGCCGTCGTCGATGGCAACGTCTATATCGGCTCTCGTGACGGATACTTCTATGCTTTCAAAGGCCCCAAGCAATACACCCCGCCTCGTCGAAGGCGTCGCAGACGTCGAAACTGGAATTGGGCTGTCCATCAACCCAAAAACAAGTGGACAAAGAAAGCCAAAAGAAAACTCGCATACAAACCAGCATCCTCTCAAAAGCTAGCCTGGCAGCGTATCAAATATGCTCTGTATTCCAACAAGATCTATGACAGACTCCTGGTCGCACGTCTCCTCTCTCGCACCAAGTCTCCCAAGAGATCTCACCATGCCTTGTTGCAGTATGTGGCACAAGACTCGGCAGGAAATGTTCGATTACTGGCTGTTCAAGCTGCCAAAAACTACGGTGCAACGGGGGCTTCCCTCGCGATGCAAGCCCTGCACGATCCGGAGTTTCGAGTCCGCGCAGCCGCCTGTGACACCCTCGCATCCCTACGCTGGAACAAAGCGGTGAAGGCCATCACCCAACAGTTGTGGGTCCGCTCCCCCGACACACAGTATCGCTGCGCCAAAGCACTCTACAGTCTTGGACGCTCCACACTAGCGCGAGCAACCTTACGTCGCTTTGTTTGGGGAGGTGCTTACAGACGCACTCGGTACCGCCCTGTCCGTGGATGCCCCGCAAAAATCGCCAAGCGCTACTTCTATCGAGAACAGGGAAAGAAACGACTCCGAACAGACCCACGCTCCAAACGTCCTCTGATTCATGCTTTGGTCGCACTCGCCAACCACGGTGACCGATGCGCCCGACGCGCTCTACTCTCCCGATGGTTTGGATGTCGCAACAAACTGGGCAAGATGAAAAATGGATACTGTAGTATCTTCCGAGACTGGCAAGGCTGGGTCAAACGAATGGCTCCCACGCTTCGCTTGCGTTTTCTATCCAAACGACGACAGATGAGCTTACTGCGTATCCACGGCCTCCCCCGACGATACGACAAGAACCTTCGGGTCCTTGGGATTCTCTCCTTAGCACATCGTGATGTGCCACAACGCCTTCGTCTGCTGCAACGCTATGCACAACGAGCACGCTATCCTGTCGCTCGTATTACCGCACTTCGCCAGCTCAAACGACTGCGCCATCTACCGAAATTTTCGAACGTACAAGTAGGACGTCTGGCAGCCCGACTCCTACGAAACGATCGCAATGTCAATGTTCGGGTGGCTGCCGCCCAGACTCTCGCCTCGGTCCTCTACAAGCCACGCCACAAGGCCCTGTTGCGAGCAATGAAGACGCGCTCTGACCGGGTGAAAGCTGCAGCTGCCGTTGGCCTTTCCGCTTCACACCAAACACAATCCTTGCCGGTTCTCAAAAAACTCATGCACTCCCCTGTCGTGGCTGCACGATGCACAGCCCTCCAAGGTCTCGCTCGCAACCCCAAAGGCCTCCCGGTGATCCGCCAGACAATGGCCTCTTCCGATCCATACCTCCGACTCTGTGCCATCCGAGCCCTACTGCAAAATCCTCAAACCACCAAAGCTTGGACCAAACTCCTCCGATACGCCAGCCAACACAACGACCCCAAGATCTCTATCCGAGCTGCATACACGCAACTGTCAAAATAATACAAAGTTCCGGTAATCTACGCACATCGCATCGCAGTGCAAAGCTTATTGAGGTTTCATGCGGATCTTGGATATGGTTTCGAATGAAACTTACTGAAGTTTGGCGCAGACCTTGGATCTGGTTTCGTAGGGAGCTTACTGAAGTTTGGCGCGGACCTTGGATGTAGCTTCGCGTACAGTAACAGTCCCGCTATTGTTGCTATCTAGACCTTTGTTTTGACGGTATGCTCGGGTCCCCCTGCGAAACAAGACACGATCGGGTCCCTTTCCCACAGCAGAAGGCCAGAGAACAGCCATATATGCATCTTCGAGAGTGTTCATGCGGCCACTGTAAGGCTGCAGGTACTCCTCTACATAATCAAGCTGTCGCTCAGGAGACATCTGAGAGAGTTCCGAGATCGTCGTACCCAAACGACGTGCGGTTGCGGGCATAAATTGAATCAGCCCAGTCGCATTCGTCCAGCGATTGCGGGCGGAGGAGCTGAAGGTTTCGCCCGATTCAAAGCTCATCACTGCCATCAGGTGGGTTGGGTCCATTTGCAAGCGGTCGGCAACATCAACAACTTTGCGACGAAAGGCTGCCGAAGTATTGCTTATCCCTGCAACCTGTCCAATGCCTTCTGCTGATGTATTTTCGTTGGTCGATTGTGTTGAAGTTGTAGTAACACCTAAGTCTCGCACTGATGCTTCGCGATTGCGAACCAGATCGTTGATAGCAACACCAAAGCGACTGGCTTCTGTGGAAGCTGCGTTCCAGTTGTTGCGGTTGCGC
>JALTMC010000487.1 GCA_027005175.1 Myxococcales bacterium | reverse complement strand
AAGTACGGGTGTTGGTCAAGAAGCACAAATGCAATTGAGAGCTTCCCCCACCACAAAACAGAAACATCACACAAGCCAAGTTCGATCAGGCTCGTGGGGCCGGGGGTATGCGCTCTCACAACAGCCTATCCCATCCTTCATCCCTAACGTTCTTTGGCTCCACCTACAACTCGACGAAAAACGATGAAATATACTGTTGTATTGTCTGTTGTCTTATGGCTTGGAGTGCTGGGTCTTGTTCCAGGAAAGGACCTCTCGGCCCCGGCGGAAGCTCGTCGTTCCTCTTGGTCGTACCGACACTACCGTCGCATTACCCGCTCCATTTACAAGAAGTATCGCGCCGCCAAACGCAACCGCTGGCGCAAGCCTTGTCGTGCACGAAATCGACTGAAACGATACAAAAAGTGGCTGGCGCGACTCAAAGGGCAACTCTCCAGCCTCGCTTTACGCCGCAAGCATAAGTATTACCTCAAGTATCGAATTCGTCGCTATCGTCGCTACACTCGGTCACAGCTTCGTAAAACCAGCCGCTGGTGCCGTCGATTTTGGAAGCGAGAGTTAAAGCGTCTCAAGAATCGACTGAATGCTCCGTGTCGGAAAAAGTACGGCCCAACACTCCAAGAAGAGTCTGCCGGGCTTTGGGTGGGTGTCACCCCCTGGTCGTATGTCTATCTGAACGGCAAATTATGTGGAACAAGCCCGATGTATGCGCGACTGCGCCCCGGAACCTACCGTGTCCGCTTGCTCTACCCGCCTGGCCAGGATGAGTATCAAACAACTGTGCGACTAAGGAGCCAAGGAAAGGCAACTCTCCTTGCTCGTCATATGCAAAGTCCCCCCCCGGCCCCACGCCGCTTCAAAAACTTACTGGCACCCAAGCAACTCAAGTGGGTCTTGCAACGTTACAAGTCAACACTGCGCTCCTGTCGCATTTATGCTCCTGCGATCGCGAAGGTATCGATGTCATGGCAGATCAGCCCCAAAGGCCGTGTTCGCTCTGTTGTGTGGGTTCGTCCCACAAAGGCCAGCCCACGTTTTCGCAAGTGTCTGAAGCGGTCACTCAAGCGCATTCGCTTTCCCGTTCGAAAAGGACTAGCTCGTATCCACTCGTATGAGATCTCTCTACGTGACTAATCCACTGCCCTGAAGGATCTCCTTTTATGTCGCATTTTCGCTTTCCACATATTCCACATATCCATCCTGGCCGTTTGTCCCTGCTTTGGGCTGTCGTCTCCTGGCTGGTCGGGTGCAGCGCTGTCACAACCCAGTGCATCGGTTGCAAAAAACAAGGTACATCCTCTACACCTCAGGTCGTATTCACGACAAATACGGGAAAGACTCTGGCGGTCCCTGTTGAGCTGGCCTGTACAAGTAGCGAGCGGGCAAGAGGTTTGATGTACCGAGAGAGTTTAAAGCCCAACCATGGGATGTTGTTTGTATTTCCTGTCGCGAGCATCCAGAGTTTCTGGATGAAAAATACCTATATCCCTCTCGATATGATTCATATCAACAGCAAAAACAAAGTGGTGGGAGTTGTTGAAAATGCAAAACCTCACACAACAACGTCGCGCTCCATTGGAAAGTCGGCCATCTATGTTCTTGAAGTGAACGCTTTCTTTGCACGAAAAAACGGTATCAAGCCGGGCCATACTGTCAAGATCATCGGTGCTCGTTGTGGCTTTTAAGAGCAGCCGTAACAAGCCCCCCACTTCTCTGAAAATATTCGCGAAAGACACTTCAGTCCAACAAAGAGACAAACCTATGAGTGTTTCAGTCTTCTCTTCCTCCCCTCGAAGTGACCCATCCCAAACCCGCCACCCCAAGGTACTTTTGAGGCTCGGGTATAGTCTCATGTTGCTCTGTATGGTGCTCTTTGTGATGGGCTGCCCCAACCCCGTCTGCAAACAAGACAGCGATTGCAAAGACGCCAAACATTGCAAAGACGGGAAGTGCATCCCAGCCTCTACCGAACAACTTGGAACAGAGTCCAGTGCCGAAACGACCTCTGATGGAGGGGGAGAGAGAGGGACGATCCCTGAGCCACCTCCCTTTGGAGACTCCACCTGGAAAGAGAGCACATTACCTCCACCAGAGACATTGCAAGAAAATCAGCCTCTCCCCACACAGGGAAACCGAAAGACAGGAGAGACCTGTAACCCCTTAACTACCGCGTTACCGGTCGATCGATGCAAAAAAGAGAATGTATGTGTCCCCACCTCGGAAGGGGTGATTGGCCTCTGCCTCAAAGCATGCGACCCAAAAAATACAGGCTCTTGCGGTACCACGATGAGATGTATGGCCATCTCCTCACCTGATTTCCGCAACGAAGTAGGCTATGCCTGTGTTCCAACAGTAGGCACAGGATATCCATGCAGCCAAGCACAAGCTTGCACCAAAGACAATGTTTGCATGACCTATCGCTCAACGCACAGTGGGATCTGTCGCAAAGCTTGCAAAGAAAAAAACGATTGCAATGGCCAGTGGTGCTATTCTCGCTCCGGTGTTCAGGGCAAGCCTGTGACAGGCTGTGCTCCCTACGTTCAAAAAGCTGGAGGCCGCTGTCCCTTCCAAACCATCTGTGGTGAAGGCCTGAATTGTTATGGAAGGACAGGCAGCAGGCGTTGCCTGACCAACTGCAGTGGCGGCAAAGTTTGCCCCAACACCCATGAATGTCGCGAAATCAAATCCATCACAGGCAAAATCCTCTATTCGCTCTGTCTCAGAAAAGTCAAAGCAGGTGAATTCTGCGACAGCACCACCCGATGTGAAAAAGGCCATCACTGCATCACCCTGGCCTCCTCTCCTCTGTGGGCACGGTGTATGCGAGACTGCACCAAAGACGCCAAGGTATGTGGTAGCAAAGAAGTTTGTAACTCATACAGCAAGTCCACGAAGCTCTGCTACCAGGAAGCTCAAGAAGGCCAACGATGTGGTGGCGAGACTCGCTGTGCCCAAGGTCTGATGTGCACAGACACCCGCTCCCATGGCCCTAAGCATTGCATGAAAGCCTGTAAAGCAGACGGTGATTGTGGTGCAGGAAGAAAGTGCCTCGCACTGAAAGTGGGCAGTAAGCCACCGACTGTCTGTGTCACCACCTGTGACCCAAAAGCGGCCAAACCCTGTGCGCAAGCTGGATACCAATGTGTCGAGAAGCTCACAGCCTCTCCTGTGTGTGTGCCCAGCAGCACCACCTGGCAGGGAAAACTCGACATCGGCGCAAAATGCCAACCTCACGTGATCTCCCCCAACACCCTTCGTTGCAAACCATCACTTCGTTGTGTCGCTCTTGTCGAAGGCTGGCGTTGCCTCCACCCCTGTGACACAAAAACACCCAACTGCCCCACAGGACAATCCTGTTTGTGGGACCATCAAACCCAAGCCACTTACTGTGGTGCCCGCACAACAACAGGTAAGCCCTGTGATCTCACCAAAGGTTCTCTGTGTGAAAAAGGAGCGCGTTGTCGCCACCTTGTCACAACCTCTCAGGGAACTTGTATCCCCTACATCACTCAAAAGCAGGGTGATTACTGTACAGGCATTCCCCTCCCCTGTGCCGGGATAGACCTCTGTAGTGGAGACCCCAGCCTACCCTTCCGCTGGACCTGTCGCGCCCGTTGTTCCACAACAGGTGCTCCCACCTGTCCCGCCAGTAAGGTCTGCCTCAACACCGTCGGAGCTACCGGTGCCTGCTTTGCGACCTGTCCTTCCAACAAAATCTGTAGCAACAAGCTCGAACGATGCGTCGATATTCAAACCAAGAAGGTTTGCATGTGAGGGGGGAGTTCTCGTGCGACAGTGTAGATTTTGTGGCCATATCAACGATGATGCTTTAATCTATTGCATCTCATGTGACTCTCCCATGGACCCGACAACACAGTCGAGGATACCCGAAGAACTTCGCAAAGCCATTGAGCACAACAAAAAAGCGTCGGTCTCACCAGCACCATCAGAAGCTGACGTAGGTGCCTCAACTCCCTCAGCCAGACCGTCAGGCGTTGACAGCCACGATGACTCACAACAGAGGAAAGGACAGGGACAAACAACCCAACCATCCAGCCCAAAAAAGCCACCATCGTCGACATCACATCTGTTTGAAGTCGCCAAACCATTTACCGATCCTGGTCAGTCTTATGAGATGACCTCTGTGCCTGTGGTCAGTCGCACAGGAGAGATGCCTTTTTATTCCGAGGCAGATAGGCAAAACTTAAATCCAGGCATCCCCACAAGAATCGAAAAAAATCCACTCCCCCCAGAGAAAGCACCCCCCCCATCACCAAAGAACCACCCCCCCTCCCACACCCCCCCACC
>JALTMC010000486.1 GCA_027005175.1 Myxococcales bacterium | reverse complement strand
ACCCAAAAAAGCCCATTCTGCTTGATGGGGCAGGAAGCTCCGATCCTGAGGGCAATCCATTAAGCTACAAGTGGAAATTGATAACGACTCCTCCAGGCAGTCAGCCCGACCTTCAAAATGATACAGCAGCCAAAGCAACTCTGGTCGCAGATGTTACGGGGACCTATGTGGTTCAACTGACAGTCACCAGCAAAGATGATGTTGCCAGTGACCCCGTTCGCGCAACGATTGAAGTGGTTGAGCAAGGAACAAACCAAGCTCCCAGCGCAGACGCCGGTCAGGATACTTTCAGTGGTGTTGGAAAAACCCTAGAGCTTGACGGCTCAGGCTCCACCGACCCAGAGAAAGATCCCTTGACTTACAAGTGGTCCTTCAGCGCCAAGCCCGACGGTAGCCAAGCAGATTTCTCTGATGCCACAATCGTCAAGCCCTCTGTGACGTTTGACAAGGCAGGCAAGTATGTCATCCAGCTCATTGTTAATGACGGTACTGTCGATAGCGCACCTGACCGAGTCTCTATTGAGGTCCTGGCAGACTTCGACTTGGTACCAACCATCGAAAAGATGGCTCCCAACTCGGGCCCCATGGATACCACGCAAAACGTCACCATTACAGGAAAAGGATTTTCAACCCGAGCTGCCGTTCACTTTGATGGCATTGCTGTTCCAGCCACAGCTGTCAAAGTGAAGAGCGCCACGGAGATCTCTGTGACCTTCGACTTAAAAGGAAAAACAGCCAAGGACTATCCTGTCACAGTACGAAACCCCAATAACAAAGAGACAAAACCCCTTACTTTCAAAGTCATTGGTCTCCCCACTCCCAAGTTGACGAGCATCAATCCAACCAGCGGATTAGCTGGCGCAAAGTACACTCTCAAACTAACTGGAAGTGGCTTTGTCAGCTCCTCTGAAGTGCTCTTTGCCCTTGTTCCACTGAAAATAAAATTTATCAGTGGAACAGCACTGGAGGCAGAGCTGGATCTCTCCAAGACAACCATGGGAGATTACGCCATTAAGGTCCGGAATCCTGGTGGTAGGACCTCTACCGAGATCACCTTCAAGGTTCTCTCCGATGGAGGATTTGCACCCGTCCTACGGGTGCTCAATCCTCCCCAGGCCACCGTGGGAACGAAGATTCTCTTCAGCGTACACGGAAGCAGCTTTTCGGCTGGCTCAGTGATTGTCTTCAACGGGAAAGCAATCCCCTCCATTCGACAGTCCCGTGACACCATCGAAGCAGACCCACAGCTAGATCTCACAAACGTCCCGGTGGGTAAGTATCCTGTTTGGGTTCGCGCTGCCAACGGTAAAGAATCAAGCAAAGAGATGTTCGAAGTGATAGAGAAAGATCCGGCCCCCAAGCTCGATCGTATCTTACCCCCAACCTTTTACCTCAATGATGTAACCAAGCTCGATGTTTATGGAAAATATTTCGATCCCAAAGTAAAACTCTTTCTTGGTACAAAAGAATACTCAGGCACAGCGCTGTCTGGTGTAAGTACATCCTACTTCTCTATCACAGTAGACACCAAGCAAGGCACCTGGACCGCAGGCAACATTCAAGCGTATGTGGTTAATCCCAATGGAAAGAAGTCCAAACCTTTCACTTTAACCCTTGCCAAGAAACCGACAGTTCCAGGGCCAAACATCACACGAGTGAGTCCAAGCTCCGGACAATCCGGGAGGAGCATCACGAGTTTTTATATCTATGCCTTCAACTTCTGCACAGGAGCTTCCAGTTGTTCAAAGCTTCCCAAGGTCACGATTACCGATGCCAATGGTGTAGACTACCAAGCCAAATATAAGATCTACACTTCCATTACATCGAGAACGAGAAGCAGCAGACCCTATCTACGAGGTCGCCTCAACCTGACAAATGTACCAGCAGGTACCTACAAAATACAGTTGGAGCACCCCAAAACCCAGGCAAAAAGTAACACCAAGACCTTCACAGTAAAGCCAGCACCTGGAATTCGCATCGATCGATTGAGTCCAACATCAGGTGATGTGGGTGTCGATATCACAGATTTTCGAATCTATGCCCAATACTTCTGCCCAGGTAGCAGAAAATGCTCCACTCTTCCAAAGATCTATATCAAAAACTCCAGCGGCAAAGATATTCAAGCGAGTTCTGGCGTCTACAAGGTGAGTACAACCTATCTCAGTAGTCGTAATTCCTATATCAAAGGCTCGTTGGCTGTATCCAAAATGCCACTTGGAACCTATACCTTCCAGATCGAGCACCCCTCTACCAAAAAGAAAAGTGGTTTAAAGTCCTTTGCTGTCAAGAAGCCTCAGCCCCTCTCTCTGAGCTATATGCGCCCCTACTACTCGCAGTCGGGGAAGATCGTAAAATGTGAAGTCAATGGCGGCCCCTTCACCTCTTCCAGCTATGTACTGATCAATGGAACGGACAAGATATCACTACTACCGGGTACATCCAAAACTCGACGCTTCTTCAACTTTGATGTCAAAACCAAGTATGCCAAAGCTGGTAACTACAATGTTCAAGTCTGCAAATCAGCAACAGTCTGCTCCAATATCTTTACCTACCCTGTCCAACCACCCACAGGCTCAACACCTTTCCTCAGTGGAATCAAAGGTCAAACCTTCCCCATCTATACCAACACGACCATCACATTCTATATCTATGGCTACCGCTGGCCCAATGCAGCCAATACAAACCTCTTCTTGGATGGAAAAGTAATCAACACCACAAACTTCAAGTACACCTCTTATACTTGCAGAAAAGCAACCACAACAACAGGAAGTTCCAACTGTATTTTCAAAGGATTCAACACCAAAAGCCTATCTATCGGCAAACACACAATGCAGTACAAATACAACAACACATCCAGTATCCCCTATAACTTCTACGTTCAATAACCGACCTCGTTCAACATAATTAAGGATATTTTTGCAACCTTTGTACAAGGAAAAGGCTCTTTGCAGAGGAACTGATCCGGAAGAGCGGATTCTTTGCTATTGCTGAATGCAAAAGGACATCACAACGAACGACAATGAAAGGTTCGATAATATGGGTATTTCAGGTTATTTATTTATCGCACTGGTTATCGCTTATATCGCCTATATTAAGTATTTGGGTTACCGCTCGCCTGAGCAAATTAAGGAGATGACTGAAGCCGTCCGCAAAGGAGCTGTTTTGGTTGATGTGCGCACTGCGGCAGAGTTTAATGCGGGGCACATCGCGGGAGCTATCAATGTCCCATTATCCAACCTATCACAAAGCCAGCGTGATATCGGCTCTCTTGAGAAGACGGTTGTCCTTTATTGTCGAAGTGGTTCACGTAGCCGCTCGGCTCGAGGAATACTCGAGAGAATGGGATTCAAGAAGATCCTCGATCTTGGACCCATGAATAATTGGCCGAGCTAACGAGCGGCCCTGTTAGAGCCTATACATCCTGTCCATCGTACAGTTATGCAACGCCCACAGTGTTGAGTCCACCTAGCCCATGTTCTAGGGCTTTCGCATACACACTTTGCGTAACAGAGGAGACAGGTGTAGCTGCCCCGAGACGATGTGCTGTCTCAACAACGTATCGAAAATCTTTTTCAACAAGAGATATCGGAAACATTGGGGCATACTTGTATGCTACCATCAAAATTCCCACTCCTTGGAGGGCAGGACTTGTGATCGGTGCCGCACCTAGCACCTTGAAGCAGGAGACTCTATCCAGCCCTCCACGCTCCATCGTTCCTATCACTTCTGCCAAGGCTGCAACTTGAATTCCACACCATGCATTCACAACAAGCTTCATCGTAGTTCCTGCTCCCATCGCACCAGTCCAAGCTCTCACAGCCCCCGGTCGCTCCATCCCCCCACGAGTCCGCGCCTTTATCGACTTTATGGCTGATGCCCTGAGCATGTTGAATGAAACAGATATTCGATAGCGCCGATTTGTCGAGGATCACAAAGCAAACGCCAAAATCCAAATTCGTGATGACAGGCAACTGCATCTTTTTGATGTTGTTTAATCAGCGAAAGAAAGATATATCTCTTGAAAGATCTACGAGAACGTTTAAGTTGGTGTGCCTGTTGTGTCCATCTCTTTTTCCAACGACCCCACGACTTCAACGATGATGGAGACAAAAAGAAAGCTCGTTGCATTTGACTGTAGCTTGCAGCAAACTCTCGACGTAACTGTTTCTCCATTTGTTTGGGCACAGGCACAGAAAGTTTCGAGTGCAAACGGACCGATCTGGATGCTTTAAAGAAGCTATTCACAGGCCTTGAGAAAAAAACGATCTTCAGGAATGAACGCTTGAGAAAAGAAGGCCGCTGTGTTGT
>JALTMC010000485.1 GCA_027005175.1 Myxococcales bacterium | reverse complement strand
AGCATCTGGATCTTCCATATCGATTTTTTGTTTTTTGCTAGCTTGCTTAACTTCACCCGCTTTTGCACTCTGGATCACAGTAGCCCCTGTGAGAATTGCTGCGATATCCATTTTGGGAGCTTTGGCTTTTCCACCTCCCATCTGACGCGCCTTCGCAGACTTGGTCTCCTCGGTATTCTCCTCCAGTTGCTCTTCCTCTTGCATATCCTCCAGAAGGATCTCACGACGTTCACTGCGGTCAATTCGAGCAAGTCTATCACCACCGGCAGCCAAGAACATGGCTTGCATTCGTGCCGTTTGTGGCTGTTGTTGAGCGGATTGTGTGCCAGATGCCCCACCATCCGAGCCGGAAGGAGCCGCCCGGCTACCAGAGAGTTGCTGAAACTTCTCTTCCTTCTTCTGCTTAACCTGACCATTGCTGTAGTTTGCAGACTGCATACCTCGAACGATCTGAGCCATGGAGCTAGCAGGCTTCTGAGGAGCCTTGGGGGTTTGTGCTTGCGGGGCTCCTCCTGTCTCTTTCGAGCCCGAAGTGGAAGGTGGCGGGGGAAGTCTGGACCCCCCACTTTTTTTTATGCTCATTACTTTTTCCTATTGAATCTCATCGTTCCAAGAACCAGCAAACTCCACACAAAGAGCCGGTGTTTGGGCATGTGTAAGCCACAAAAAACAACGAGAACCTCTTGAAAGTTCATACGATATTAAAAAGTGGAGATAAAACTCTACTTTGAGTTCAGACAGTTATATCATCTCGGAGCAAGAAGAACAAGTCCAAAGCGCAAACAAAATGGACTTCACACCACCACAAAGCTGTGATAGTTTCCAGCACAAGCGCAGGAATACGAGTTGAACAAGCCAAGCCAAAAAGAAATAACGACCCCCCTCACCACAAAAACATCCCAGATTTACGCGCTGGAGGGGAGCTTTCCAACATCCCATGCTCAACTCTATGAAGCCCTCAAACAAGCAGGATACAGTGTTGTCGTACTGCGTCCCCCGACTCTTTGGGAGCCTCTCGCCCCGCTGCGTCATCTTTGTGAGCATTGGCAACAGCCCTACCCGGAGTGGGAGTCTGTTGATACAGAGCCTGCAACCTTCTGGCTGGGTATCCAGTCTATTTGGTCCCGATTTTTCCTCCGTGTTACAGAGTTATTACGAGATTGCCCCACCATCGCCTGGATCGAAGCGGAGGATTTAAAGACCCCTGTCTGGGGTGAGTTCCTTCGACTGGCCCAACAAAAGCAGCTCAAGATCCCAGTGAGCTTTGTCTATGCACGACAGCCTAATGCCCTTGCCGAATTTGGCATACGCCACCTCAAACTCAGCGAAAGCCAAAAGACTCCAAGCCCCCATCTGTTTGCTCCAGACCTACCCAAACGTGCAACACAATACTTGAGGCAGGCGATATTCTTCGGTGATACCGTTGACTTGAGTGTGATGTTAAGCATAAGCCGGGCCAAACACAAACAACGGCTGGGTGAGCTACAAGCTCTTGGACTCATCGACGAGCGAGCCAACATTCAACCGGAGCGGTTGAGGTTTGCCAAGCTAGAACCTCCACCAACAAGTGATGGATGGCGAAAGAAAGCCCTCCGTCAACTCCAGCGATTGGACCAAGACAAGACCCCCAAGGCTATCTGGCTCCGACAAAACAAAGAGCCTCAACTCTCAACAAGACAACCACTTTCCTCAGAGGAGGTTGGGACCTCTATCTTGGCCTTGGGTCCAACATTCCTACAACACCTCGCCACACATATGCCCTCACACCAAATCACAGAAGATGCCTATATCTCCGTCTACTTGGCCTTAAGTCGAATTCCAGAATCCGCCCTCCCCACGCCACCTGTATTCCCATCTCAGCCAGGGTTGGCATCACTTCTGAAGGCTCGCTCGATCGGACAACAAAGCCAGGGTCGTATTGAAACACTGAATGAATGCCACCGTCAGTTGGTTTCGACAGGCCCCCAGTGGGCAGCCGCTTTGGTAGCAACAGAGCTTGCTCACTGGAACTTGAGTCTGGGTCGTATACAGTTTGTATTCTCGCTACTCAAACCGTATGGAGACAGCCCGAACTGGGCCATCCGTTGGCTTCAAAACACCCTCTTTGCCAAAGCTTTCGCTCGAATGGGCAGATTTGGTCTGGCACACAATAGCCTGGAACAAGCTGTTGCAGTGAGCCCAAAACCTATCAGCCCAGTGCTTGCTGCCGAGCTGCGATTGCTCTCCACAACCCATCGTTCTTCGGATGAAACGTCAACAGAGGTACAAGACAAGGAGGCCAGGGATGTCTTCCGCGCAGCAGGAGATGGTGTTCGCCTGGGGTACTTTCTACTCGCAGCCGCCGAGTTCCCCTGGAAACGAAACCAATGGATCGATGCTCGCAACCTCTTAGTTCGAGCATTAGACCTATTTCGCAGGTATCGTGATGGTCTAGGCTTTCAAGAAACACAACTCAAGCTCGGGCTCGTCATCAAAGAAAGACCCATCGACGTCTTGAAGCATGGAACTTAACACAACAAAATCATCAACTGTCCGAAGGATGCAGGCTACGGGCTGCAAGAGAGTATAGAGCACCTCATATGTTTTCCTCACCCGATCGGGAGATTTATGGGATGCAGGCTACGAGCTGCACGAGAGCATGGAGCACCCTGGGCGATGACGAGCCCATTCCGGTCGTTTTTTGGCCCACTCTTCATGTTTGGGTTGTTCGTCATAAGGATGACGCATCACTTCAAGGATCTCATCAACCAGAGAGCCATCACCCTTTTCAGCCTTGTCAATCGCAAGCTGTGCGATATAGTTTCGCATGACATACTTGGGATTCACTGCATTCATTTTCATTCGACGCTCTTCATCAGAGGTCCCATCTTGCCGAGCCCGTGTACGATAACGCAGCAACCAATCCAGCCACTCCTCTTTGTATTCTGATTTCAGATCATCCTGTTCGTAGAATGCATCCATCAACAACTCCAAGAGCTCTTCGGGTGCTCCGTCTTTTTCAAGAGGGAGTTCGGCTAGTTTTCGAAACAAGATCGTCATATCTGTCTCAGCAAGTTGCATCACACGTTGCAGATCGCTGATAAGTTCCCCATCACCGCTCTCTTCTCCCAGCTCCCCTTGAAACTGTTGCAATCCGATCTTTTCCACCATCATCTCCGCATAGGAGCGGGCCGATGTCTCTGCATAAGAGTTGAGAATATCCCCTAAGATATCCCCCTCTTTAAGGAGAGGATAGATAGCTTCTGCCAGTCGAGCCAGATTCCACAAGGCGATACGGGGCTGATTCCCATAACAATATCGACTCCGCCCCGCATCAGTAGTGTTGGGAGTCCAGCCAGGATCATATCCCTCCAACCAACCATAAGGGCCGTAGTCGATGGTAAGGCCCAGAATCGACATATTATCTGTATTCATAACCCCGTGTACAAAGCCAACACGCATCCAGTGAACAATCATCGTGGCAGTGTCGCGACAAACCTGCTTGAACCATTCCAGATAGACCTCTTGAGAAGGTTCGCCAAGATGCGGATAGTGCGCCTTAATGGTATAGTCAACAAGCTTTTGAAGAGTATCGACATCACCACGGGCCGCGAAGATCTCAAAGTTACCAAAACGAAGGAAAGAGGGGGCGACACGACACACAACGGCACCGGGTTCCGGGGCAGGATTGCCACTGTAAAACATATCCCGAACAACTCTATCACCCGTGTTGATGAGGCTGAGCGCACGAGTGGTTGGCACTCCCAAATGAAACATAGCCTCACTGCACAAGAACTCACGAACCGATGAACGCATCACAGCGAAACCATCACCTCGTCGCGAATAGGGAGTTGGCCCTGCCCCTTTCAGTTGAAGTTCCCAGCCCTGCCCTTCTGATGTGACCACTTCACCCAACCCAATCGCACGACCATCCCCCAACTGCCCCGCCCAGTTACCAAACTGGTGCCCTCCATAACAAGCGGCGTAGGGACTCATCCCTGGCAAGATTCGGTTGCCGGAAAAGACCTCAACAAAAGTCTCTGGCTCTTCCAAAGGAGTCGATAGTTCCAAAGTTTGAGCCATCTCACGGGAATAAGCGATAAGGCTGGGAGCACTCGCTCTCACAGGCTTTACACGAGAATAACAAGCCTCCAACACCTGACGACAATGGTTTGAACCATCCGAATCGGCAGGAAGAGAATCAACAAAACGATTCCGAAATTTTAAAGAACCCAACGTTTTCATCGTGGATTTCGAACCTCCCTGATGGTGACAGAACACAGGCCCAAAAGACCGACCTACTATCCTTGTGATGACAAGCTATCGACTT
>JALTMC010000484.1 GCA_027005175.1 Myxococcales bacterium | reverse complement strand
TCCAACGTGCTTAAACATCTTGTCGCGCATGTTGACCATCTCTTGCAACATCGCCTCATCACTGGCCGTTCGAAAGTCCCAAGAGAGCAAGACATCTTCAGACTTTAAGCCAGCCGCTTTGATCTCTTTCAGAGTTTCTTTGACCAACACAGCCAACGCCGCCTCTTCTGGTGTGGAAGGAGCCTGGCCTGCAGAAAGTTTTGTATAGACAGCAGGAGCTTTAAGGTCTTTGCCTCCCAAAGCCTTCACCGATTTAAGGAAGACAACAGCATAGCGTTTTTTGGGAGACAGACGGAGCATCGGTCGAACAATCACCACCTGGGGTTGGTCATCGGTGACATTGTGGTCAACCTCTGCAAACAAAGGGATGCGCTTACCACTCCCAAACTCAATCAACTGTACAGGGCTGGTGGACTCTACACTCTTTGCCACATTCGTACTTTTGACCAATGTATTGGCATCCACCCGCTGGGAAAACACCACCAAGATAGGAGTGGCTGGACTGAACCCATCTCGTGCATTAAAAAATCCTGTCCTCAAAGGGATTTTCTTATCACCATGATCAGCAATAGGTAGTTTTTCGGGAAAAGCAACCCTATAGCCTGTCAGGGTTCCTCTGTCTCTGACGGTGTAATACGAGGAGGGAAAAGGAAAAAGACAACTCCCTTCAGGTAGACCTTTTGACATGGGATGACAACCTGCTGGCCGGATGTGTGGCTTCGGAGTCGCCGCAGTAGAGTTGTTGTTTGTGTTGCTGTTTGTATTGTTTGGTGTACTGCAACCCTGAACATTCCACAAAAACAAACTTGCGAAAAAAATGATGCAACAGAACCCCAACCCATCTTTGTATCTGTTGAAAGATCTCCGATGCATTCTTCTTTCCTCCTCAACCAATTCCCCCAGTTCCCCAGCTCAAAATATCCCCTGTTCTGGGCAACAAGTTCGAAGTGTTGCCCAGAATCAGGTATTTGCAAACATAGCACCGATGGACTCACTGTGATGAATTCGTCGGATACCTTCACCAAAAATAGAAGCGACAGACAACACATTGATCTTATCGATACGCTTGCTTGGGGGAACAGGGACGGTGTTTGTGACAATCACTTCTTCCATACGTGATTTTTGAATTCGTTCGACAGCAGGACCACAGAGGATCGGATGAGTCGCTACCGCTCGAATCGAGAGAGCACCATGTTCGGCGAGGAAATCAGCCGCCTCAACAAGTGTGCCTGCGGTTGCTATCTCATCATCGATGATGATGGCATCTTTTCCGTCAATTTCCCCGACGAGATGAGTCGCTTTGGCCTTTTCATCGTTGCCAGATCGTCGTTTGTCGATGATCGCCATTTGTAGTCCAAGAATGCGTGAGAAGGCACCAACATCCTTGGCTTCCCCCACATCACTGGCAACCAAGACCGAATTGCTGAGGTCACGTCGTTCGAGATGGCTACAGAGTACACCACGTGCTGTGAGATGATCGACAGGGATGCTAAAGAACCCGTGAATTTGGGCAGCATGCAGGTCCATCGTCAGAACTCGATCGGCACCCGCTGTTTGCACAAGATCAGCCATCAAGCGTGCCGCGATGGAGATCCTGGGCTGATCCTTCTTATCGGACCGAACATAGGGAAAATACGGCATCACAGCAGTGATCCGACCTGCGGACGCAGAGCGCAAAGCATCGAGAGTGATGAGCATCTCCATAATGCCATCACTCACCGGAGTACAAGACGGCTGAATCACAAAAACATCCTGTCCTCGGACATTCTCTTCAATCTGAATCATAAAGTTTTCATTGGAAAACGTAACTTTTTTGCACGGACTCAAAGCCACACCTAGATATTTACAAATCGCTGCAGCAAGTTCTCGATGAGCACTACCAGAAAACACCTTAAGATTTCCGAACATCCCACTCTCCCTACACATGAGATAGAGGTCAACCAATCACAATGACACAACTAGATAATTTACCTACAATGCCTCCTCCCATAAGTCAATAATGGAGGAGCTGACGATCTCTCGGCCTGTTGACCTTCACAGCAATTCTGAGTATGACCTATCTTCGTGGGTATTCCTTTCACGACCCCGACACGGAGCAACCTCCCCCCATCATCTCCTCGGCCAGATGGTCGGGAACTTCATGGACAGAAACTCGAATCAACTCTACCCTAACTTTTGTTGGGAATTTTCAAAAGATGAGGTTTTTTTCTGATGAAATACCAATGGAAGATCAACAAGGCAGAGATCGACATCAATATGGAAAAAGAAGCTGATGGTCGCTACAAAGCAACGATCGGTGACGCACAATACGAGGTACAAGGCCATCGTTTAACACAGCATCACCTTGCCGTCGAGATCAACGGTAAAAATCATCATTTTTACATCGCCACAGAAGGTTCACAGCGACATGTGATGTTGGATGGACTCTCCTACCAAGTCGAAGATCGCTCTGTTCGACGACGTCATGCCCAATCCGACCATCCCAAAGGGGATGTCACACCTCCCATGCCCGGGAATATCGTAAGAATTCTCGTTTCGGAGGGTCAGACTGTAGAAGAAGGACAAGAGTTAATTGTCCTCAGTGCCATGAAAATGGAGACCACTTTGTATGCTCCACAAGCCAGCACGATCACCAAGATCGTAGTCGCAGAAGGAGAACAGGTCATGCCAGGACAACAACTGTTTGTGTTTGCGGAAGAAACTTCAGATTGAGAAAAAAGCTTCGGATGGAGGAGTTCAAGGCAAACGCCAGAGAGATTCTACTTGCGCCAGAAGCTCGCTGGCCGAAACCTCAAACTTCCGTTAACTAAGGAGCATCGACGTACTGTAGAATCAGTAAGAATCTTTTGTCTTCAACTTGTGGAGTGTCTCGCTATGGATAATCGAGATCTTTTGGTCGAACAAAAAGATGGAGTTCTCCATCTCACGCTGAATCGAGAGAAGCGTCGAAATGCACTCTCACCAAGTCTGCTCTCCCACTTACGTGAGCAACTCATCGCAGCAGAAGAAGACCCCGAAGTTCGCGTAGTTTGCCTCACAGGTGCTGGAGAAAAAGCCTTCTCTTCCGGTGCCGATCTTATGGCCAAACTCAGTGGTGAAGTTGCCCCCCTCGAATCATCACTCGCCTATGCACACCTGCTCCAACAAATGCTTCGCTTTCCCAAACCTTTGGTTGCTCGCGTCAATGGACACGCCATGGGCGGTGGCTTGGGCCTGCTGCTGGCTTGCGATATCGCTATCGCACGAGAAGGCACATCCTTTGGCACCCCCGAAGTCAAAGTTGGACTCTTCCCCTTTATGATCAGCCCTCTTATCCTCCAGCATATGCCGCGAAAGCGGGCCACGAAGATGATGCTCTGTGGCGAACGCCTGAACGCCTCAGAAGCCCTGAGCTATGGATTCATCAATGAGTGTGTCCCCGCAGACCAACTCGACCAAGCTGTTGCAACATGCCTCCAGCAACTCGTGCTGGCCGCCCCCGTAGCCCAACGCCTGGGCAAACAAGCCATGCTAGAGACCGCCAATACACCCTTTGACAAAGCTGTTGAAATCCTCGCTGTCCATCTCAGCACCGCCCTCCAAAGCAGCGATGCAGCCGAAGGGATCTCTGCCTTCATTGAAAAACGAAAGCCCGAGTGGAAAGGAAAGTAAGTGTCAAAGATCCTGGCCAAGTAAGCCACACAAACGAAACCAGAACCACGCAACAACGACAAAAGAGAAGTAAGTGTCGAAAATTCTGATAACGTGGGGCAAGCAAAGCACTACTCCTCCCACAATAACCGCAGGGTTTGCTCCAGCATTCAAACTATTTCAAGTAGCGTTTGCTTCCAATATTCAAGCTATTTTAAGCAGTAGTCGACAGGCGGCTCATCGGCGAGCTGGTCTTTGGGCTCGCGTCGTAGACGAAGGGTGTTGTCACGCTTGGTAAAAGAGCGATGGATGAGACAAGGAAAATAACGAGCTCGCTTCATCCGAATCCGGACACGCTGTTTGTGAGAGCGTCGCTTAATACAATACCACCCTTGCCGCTTCAGAAAGGGCAATTGAATACGCAAACGTGCGTGTTTTGGGTAAACGTTGAGACGCATCCATACAATACCTGCTTGATCGGCAGGACAACCGGGAGTTTGCGAGCGTTTCGAAACCACAGTTCTTTTCGTCACAAGCAACATCGCGACACGCTTTCGACGATTCCTTGAGCTAGCTTTCTGACGATTCCTTGAGCTAGCTTTCTGACGATTCCTTGAGCTAGCTTTCTGACGATTCCTTGAGCTAGCTTTCTGACGATTCCTTGAGCTAGCTTTCTGACGATT
>JALTMC010000483.1 GCA_027005175.1 Myxococcales bacterium | reverse complement strand
GATACATCCTTTGCAAGCCTGTACAAGATGTTTTCAAAGCACTCTTAATCCATAAGAGCACGCTTAAAAGCGGAGCGAGTCGAGAGCCTCTCTTTGTAGGCATTGAGATTGGGAAGAGAGGGTAGAATTCCAGAGTCGATAGCTCCCATGATTTGAGAGCCCACCATCAGATCGGCAGCGGTGAAGGAGTCTCCCACCAAAAACTCTGTGGCTTCGAGTGCTGCATTTAACACCTCAGCGATTTCGGCTAGTTTATCCCGCACTCGATCTAATGATTTGGCATCACGGGGGTTGTGTGCAAGCTTCGGCAAAACAAGATGCTGTGCAATGATGGACTCAAGAGTCGCCGTACTATAAAACATCCATTGGTAATAGAGACCACGTTCAGGTGTTCCAACTTCAGGAGCCAAGCCCTTCTCAGGGTACTTGTCAGCCAAGTACATACAGATCGCAGCCGATTCAAACAACACAGTACCGTCATCATCAACAAAAGCTGGAACTTTACCGTGAGGATGGATCTCGCGATAAAACGGTGTTTTGTGTTCCCCTTCTGGTAAGTTTACACGTATCAAATCGTAAGGAACCGAAAGCTCTTGCAACATCCAACGTGGCCTCATCGCACGGGTTCGAGGCCAATAGTACAACTTCATCAGAAAAAAACCTCTTATGTTATGGGCGTGGAAACCCCCTCCAGAGTCTACAGCGAAAGCGATGCGCGACTGCGCAGGCAGCCCCGTAGGGGTGAAGCCGTAGGCTGAATCAAGCGGATTGGGGCGGGGGAGGAAACGCCGATGCAATACGTGTATCCATCCTGTCTGTGTAGAATCGTACACCACTTGTGTCCTATTCCTTGGAGGGAATACACCATCCAAACAAAATCCCACCATCGACGAAACCATGTGATACTATCACAAGTGAAACTCATGTTGTATTCGGAAAGAGAGAGGAGTAAAGATGGTATCCTTAAAAAAGCAATACGTACAAGCCCCCTTCTCCAGCCCAAAATTCGTGGGGTTCATCCTACTTCTTTGGTTTGTCATTGTTACGAATGGTTGCAGTTGTGGAATCGCGATTGTCCAGTCCCCAACGTCCGGCCAAGCAAACGACAAGGGTGGCAACAAAGCAAACCAAGCTCTACCCCCAGCAACCCAACAGACCACGCAGCGCCCTTCCAGATACCAAGTGCGCGGGGTAGCGATGGTTGCATTCTACCCCAGCCCCACAGCAGCCACCAAACCCAATATAGACTTTACAACAGGCTCCATGAACGGTTACGCCATCTTTTACAACAAGCCTCAAGAGACGGTCATTTCAGCCTGGGCCATGAAGGATGGAGACTGCTCTTTTGAAGCATCCAGCTACAAAGATTTACAGCAAGACAAAGATCTGCGTGGCCTGGATGGTGGAAAAAAGCTCTCCGTTCATGTGGGGCGAAAAACCATGGTATTGGAGTATAGGAACACAAGCTCAAACCCGTCTTCTCCCAATATCATCTACAATCTACCGACCCTAGAAAACTATCTCTTTCCTTACAACCGGCATGTCATCTTTCAATCAAAAGGAGCCAGGGAATTGAAGGCTTTTCAAATCGAACTCCAGGCTCCTGCACGCATTACAGTCATACAACCCAAGCTCCACAAATCAGGCATTACTCTTTCCAAAAAGAAAGATACCAAGCTTCAATGGAGCACAGCGGGTTCTTTGGAGTACCTGGCAGTGCGATTCAATCAAAATCTACAAGAGAAAAAGCAAGTCCGCTCTTTGTTTTGCCGATTTGCCAATACAGGTCAGGCTATCATTCCAGGAAAACAGCTTGCCAAACTAGCTTCTGATCCAGAGGGAAAGTTCACAAACATCTACATCCTATCGACAACCTATAAGCTTGCTAAAGTTCCTGGGTTCTCTGACCCGATCCTCAGCGTTGTGAGAGTGACAAGCACCGTCCCTGCCAAGCTGGATTGATACCCCCGAATCCCCTCGATGAACATCGTAGTCAAAGCCAACAAGAAGCCTTTCTCTAAAAAAGCACGAAAGAGTTCACAAAAGTCCTTAAAGTAGTCATTTTGAAACAAGAGCATAGACATGAACATTCTTGGAACCGTTTTCGTATTGTTGTTCACACTGTTTGTTGTTCCAGCAGTCAGTTATTTTGTGGGCACTCCTTTGGGTCCACACGAAGTAGAGGCACTGGCAACCCTTGGATATATGGTCGCTGGAGTGATTCTCGTTTGCTTTGTCGTGGGGGAACTAACATCCAATGTCAGCCAGACAGATAAATTATGGAGCATCCTTCCGATACCTTATACATGGATCGTGGCCTCCTATGGTGGATACTCTCCAAGGTTGGTATTGATGGCGTGTCTGGTTAGCCTCTGGGGAGTACGCTTAACCTATAACTTCTCCCGACATGGCGGCTATCAATGGAAATTCTGGGGTGGCCATGAAGATTACCGATGGGCCGTCTTGCGACAACGACCTGAGTTTCAATCCAACCTAATGTGGTCTCTGTTCAATTTTGGATTCATTTGCTTTTATCAAAATCTAGTGATCCTTCTTTTTACATTGCCGACTATCGTCGTCTTGCAAAATAACAACGTACCATTAAACCTATACGACTATAGCATCGCCGCAGCGATCGTATGTTTCATCCTCATTGAAACCATTGCAGACAATCAACAGTGGAATTTCCAAACAGCAAAATACGCTGCGATCAAGGCCGGCCAAGCTTTGGAGGGTGACTACAAAAAAGGATTTCTGAATAAAGGTTTGTGGCGGCTTTCTCGACACCCAAATTACTTTGCGGAACAAAGTATCTGGGTCTTCTTTTACTTCTTCAGTGTTTCAGCTTCTGGCGAATGGTTTAACTGGAGCATCGCAGGATGCTTGTTGCTCATCGTGTTATTTCGAAGCAGCTCTAATTTCAGTGAAGAAATTACTGCTAAAAAATATCCCGAGTACACAGAATACCAGCAAAAAGTACCACGATTTTTCCCACGAAAGATCGTTTAGAATCCGTTGCCATGCTCCCTCGGGTGCGATCTCCAAAAGGGCGAAAAATGTACGAGTGATTGCCCTTGGGATAAAATTTAAAGATATTCAGTGCTCCAAATCTATAAAAGTTCTGGAGCAACCAATGAATACCTTTATCGATGCAACGAAAGACAAAAAAAAATAGACAGTTTCAGATTTCAACTCAACATGTTACACATCAACAATCTACCATTTCTTTGTCACAAGCCCCCTCCCCCTATCGCTTTCGCAGGACTCCAACTTCCCCTTACCCACCAACGGTGGAGGAGGGGGATAGAACTTATGATGTATAGCACGATGTAACCTTCTATCACATGCGTTTACTCCGACAATACTGTAGGTCAAAGCACCAACCGTGTCTCCATGTAAAACATGTGTTTACTCCGATAATACTGTAAGTCAAAGCACCAACCGTGTCTCCATCTGAATCTTGTTGGGTTGTCGCTCCTAGAGTGTGTAGCAACCTGATGCTCTCAACAGCTATTGTACAAGATCGATATGGAGAGAGCATCGCTCACAGAGTTCTTTGAGATCCTTTGCAAAAGGGGCTACAAACTCCTGACGAACAGGCTCAAGCAATACAACTTTCGCAGCGTGAAGAGCTTGTCGAGGATGCTTCGTACATGCTGGAGTTCGGTACCACTCCTCACCCACCAAGGGAAACCCTACATGCGATAAATGAATGCGTATCTGATGCGTTCGACCCGTCGTAATTTGGATTTCCAAAAGAGAATATCTCCCCGAACTATCGATGACTCGAAAGACACTATGTGCAGATTTTCCACCTGCTGCAACACCCAACGATCGCTCGTCCACATACCCAATCGGTTCACGACATTCAAAACTCTGCCACGAAGGCTTACCATGTACAATGGCAAGATACACTTTCGTAGAGAAGCGACTTGCTAAAGCTCTCTGGTAGAGACGAACCTTTTTTTTCTTTGTGACAAAAAGATTGACACCCGTTGTGTCTGCATCCAGTTGATGAACAGCCCAAACCATTCCACCATGACGTTGCATTAACCAATATTGTAGCGCATCATGATCATCAAGTGATTTACCACTGGTCGGTATGTTATGTGGCTTATCAACAATAAGTAGATCATTCTCTTCCAAAAGAATTCGCTGTTCGAGATCTGGAATGGGTGATTCCACGACTACATGTCTCCTTCCACTCGGATAACTCATGTTATTCGTCTTGACATCCTCCCCCACCAAATTTTAAAGACAGAGAACTTTGTATCGAATTTCAATCGTTGCATTTTTGGGTGGGGGTTTTTTGAAAGCCA
>JALTMC010000482.1 GCA_027005175.1 Myxococcales bacterium | reverse complement strand
TGATCCCAACAAAGAACATGGTCATCTCGTTCACGTAGCTCTCCTTGTTCATCGATGTCAACCAAGCGTCCACGTAAACCACCAACGATATCCTGTACCATCTATATTCCTTTTCAGTCCCATTTCGTTGAGCTGCTTTATCCTTTGCAATCTTGGACGCATTGAGTGTCCGAGATTACAATCAACCGATTGAATCACATCAGTCACATTATGGGAAGGATTCAATACCGTAGAAAGATATAACTCTATGAAATTACTTATATTTATGTGGACCAAGAGACAGAGGACGTAGTGTCAGATTTTTACAATCCTTGCGAAGATCTGACACTACTAAAGTTTACATAATGTCAATTATCGGACGCAGTAGAAGTAGGACAGAAAGATAACCTTTATATATCATACACTTATCTGTTCGCCCTTCTTGTCCTCTAAAAGTTACGTAGGAGTCGTTTTTAGCTCTCTTTTCGTAGGTTACTACATAGAAAAATGGAAATAGAGGGTGTTTTTGAGTGGTCCATTTGAAAGATGATGCATCCTGATGGGATTCATGCTGAAGATTCATGCGAAATGAGGCGACGACCGTCATTGAACCTATGTAATCTTTCGTTTGTCTCGGCTTGAGTCAAACTCAGTCCTGTCTGGTTTCCTGTCTCCTGTCTGATTTCCTGTCTCCTGTCTGGTTTCCTGTCTTTTGTTTTTTTTCGAATCATTTGAGCCATTCTGGTTTACTCAGATTTTTTAATCTTAATCAGTGGTTGACTGGTTGGAGAACTTGGTTCTTTCTTTTTAACAACATAGCATTCGAGTCCTCCAACATGTCGAAGTCGTATCTCGAATTCTTTTCCTGGAATGAGCGGTGTACAAGCAACAGAGGCTAAAGGCACCATTTTGATATACTTCCGTTCTGAAGAACTTTGTTGTTTTCGGAGTTCAAAGAACTGTTTCCAGAGCCAGTAGAACATTTTTTGTCTTGGAAGCAGATGCGGGAGTCGAGATTGCGCTTGTTGCCACTGGTATTGCGGAGGCACAGACTCTTTGTGTACAAGCACACTTCCATTTGCCGAAGCCATAATATCTGAGAAGACTCGGTCTATCGTTGCGATATTTTTTCCTCCAAAGAGCAAGACTTCGGAAGAAACCCGATAGAAACGACCTTCCAGATAGATCTTCTGACGTGCAGGCAGTGTCATATGTCTTTGTTTTGTTCCTCGAAAAGACAAAACTATTTTTACTTGCGGTAGCTCCTTTTCATTCTGTGGTTTATACATCTGAATGACTTTGACCTTCGCAAGTAGACTTGTGGCCTCTAAAGTTTTTTCGAACGTTGTGATGAATGAAAAGATTTCCCAACTCAAAAATGCCATTACGGTTAAAGGAAACAGTAGCAAGATGCGCCGCAACTTTAAAACAAAACAGAGGAAAAACAAAACACCTACGACATGGACCCACCAGTTGTGAGTTGGAATTTTTTGAACAACAGGCATAGCCCAAACAAAAGATGCGATGGCAAGACTAACAAACAAGATCCCTTCTGCTGAAATAAGAAACAAACGACCTGTTGTAGCCTTTCTTCCGAGCAACATATTTTTTGCAAGTTCGTTTTGTAGTTCTTTCACCTGTGAACGAAGGTTTGCAACTTGCAGGTGTAATGCTTGAGGTGTTGTGTTGGGATTATTCTTTTCCTGACGAATGGAGCGCTCGACTCTTTCATCAAGCTTTTGAATGGAACGTTTGACGCCCCGCTTGTAGTAGAGGCGGATAAAAAGATCAGAAAAGGAACGTATGGCAGAAGCTGCACTATACCAGCAGATCAGTAGTAACAATGCCGGAAAAAAATATGAAGTGGAAGTTTGAACAAGTTGGTGTGTGGTGAGCATGTTTTTGTTGCAACCTGCTTTCTGAGCTAAAGGGGATCATCTTCTTGTTGGTTAGAGCTTATCCATTAATCACTCGTTTATCAACAGCAAGGTATGCTTCTTTCATGATCTCCGAAAGCGTTGGATGGGCATGAGACGTTCGAGCAAGATCTTCAGCACTTGCACCAAACTCAATTCCGACAACAGCTTCTGCGATTAACTCGGATGCTCGGGAACCTACAATATGAACACCTAACAATCGGTCAGTATCCTTGTGAGCGATAACCTTTACCCCGCCTTCTGTTGCACCCATCGTTTTTGCACGACCATTGGAGCGGTAATTAAAACGTCCAACTTTGTAAGGGATATCCTTGTCTTTAACCTCTTCCTCTGTCAAACCAACCATTGCAAGTTCTGGATCGGTATACACAATATTGGGAATAGCGATATAGTTAACGTGACCAGGCAGCCCCGCGATGATCTCTGCCACAGCAACACCTTCCTCTTCTGCTTTGTGTGCAAGCATAGGACCATCGATAATATCCCCAATCGCGTAAATCGTAGGGATATTGGTTTGGAAATGACCATTGACAGTCACTTTTCCATTAGGCTCGATCACCACTCCAACATCTTCAAGACCACAACCTTTGGTGAAAGCACGACGTCCTACAGAGACAAGCATCTTATCCGCTTTAAGGATCTCTGAAGATCCATCTTTGCTTTCAACAGTGATATGAACTTCTGTTTCTGTTGTTTCTGCGCCAGTCATTTTTGTTCCAAGTCGAAACTCCAAACCTTGACTTTTCAGTGACTTCATCAAAAGGCGTGACATATATGCATCAGCAAACGGAGTGATTCGATTAAGCAATTCAATCACAGTAACCTTAGAACCGAGTCTTGCCCACACACTCCCCATTTCCAGACCAACAGCTCCCGCACCAATGACAACAAGATGCTTGGGAACATTCTCAAAGGACAAAGCTTCTGTAGAGCTTACGATGAGTTTTCCGTCAAATGGAACATGAGGCAGCTCAAGAACTTCACTTCCCATCGCAAGAATAATATGAGTTGCAGAAATTACTGTTGTATCATCACCACTCTTAATGGAGATCGTATTGGGTCCTGTTAGTTTACCCCAGCCTTCAAAAACGGTAATGTTGTTTTTCTTCATCAACATTCCAACACCGCTGGTCAACTCATCAACAATGCTGTCTTTGCGCGACATCATCTTGTCGATGTCAATGGAATGCCCCAATAAGCGAATGCCATGATCTTCAAAGTGATTGCTCGCCTGCCAATAATGTTCACTGGATTCAAGCAATGCCTTGGAAGGAATACAACCCACTCGCAAACAAGTTCCACCTAACCTGGATTCTTTCTCGATAATGGCAACCTTTTTCCCTAACTGAGCTGCCCGGATTGCTCCGACATAACCACCCGGTCCCCCACCAATAACCGCTACATCAAACTGCATTCAATTGTCTCCTTCCCATCGTAACTTTGAGACCTCTTACAATACCTAATTGTGATACTACTCTATCACAATTACTTCGCAAAATGTGCCCTCCCATGAAAAAGAAAATGTTGTTGTTGTTATGTGGCTTTATAGTTTACATAATATGTAATCAATAGTAATTCTATAGTATGTATAACAAGCATCATACCGATGCAACATATGGATGTTGGATATAGCAAGAAAAACACTCAGCATATGGAGAATGTGATCATCTTGCCATCTACGCTGTTCATACCTTGTAGTATGATTGAGAGTATTCTTGCTTTGGTCAACCTAGATTGGCACAGATGTAGAAGAGAGGATTCTAGATCGCAAGGAGGATTCGTTCAGGATTTTCGATACAGTCGCAGACACGTTTGAGGGCAGTTACAGCTTGAGCACCATCAACAATGCGATGGTCATAAGATAATGCGAGATACATCATGGGTCGAATAACGATTTGGTCATCCACAACAACAGCACGTTTTTTGATACCATGCATGCCCAAAATGCCACTTTGGGGTGTGTTTAAGATGGGAGTTGAGAGAAGAGATCCATAGATACCACCATTTGTAATGGAGAAAGAGCCACCTGTTAGATCTTCAAGAGTAAGCTTTTTGTTTCGCGCTTTTTTGGCAAGGTTAGCGATCTCCAGTTCAACTTCAGCGAAGCCTAATTGGTCAGCATTTCGAACGATTGGGACAACCAGTCCCCTTTCGGTTCCAACGGCAATACCGATATCGTAAAAGTTATTGTAGACGATGTCTTGTCCATCAATGAAAGCATTGAGTTCGGGGCAAGATTGAAGAGCATCAACCACTCCCTTCACAAAGAAGGACATAAACCCCAATTTGATACCGTGTTTTTTTACAAACTGCTCTTGGTACTGCTTTCGTAAGGCCATCACTCCAGACATATCAACTTCGTTGAAGGTGGTTAAAATAGCTGCAGTTTGTTGCGCTTGAACCAA
>JALTMC010000481.1:13309-15431 GCA_027005175.1 Myxococcales bacterium | reverse complement strand
GGCGCAGGTATTATCCACCAAGTTGTTTTGGAACAATACGCTTTTCCCGGTGGCATGATGCTTGGTACCGACTCTCACACTCCCAATGCGGGTGGTTTGAGTATGGTTGCGATTGGTGTGGGTGGTGCTGATGCTTCGGAAGTCATGGCCGGTTTGCCTTGGTCCGTAAATATGCCAAAATCGATCGGCTTTAAGTTGACCGGATCTCTCCAAGGTTGGGCTTCTCCCAAAGATGTGATTATGAAGGTCGCTGGCCTCTTGAGCGTAAAAGGCGGTACCGGCTCTATCATTGAGTACTTTGGTGAGGGGACAGGCTCCATTAGTTGTACAGGAAAAGGGACCATTACAAACATGGGTGCCGAGGTTGGCGCAACCACCTCCCTGTTCCCCTATGATGATCGCATGGGAACCTACTTGCGTGCAACAGGGCGTGGGGAGATTGCTGACTTGGCAGACAAGTTCGCTGATCTCTTGAAGGCTGATCCTGAGGTCGCCGCTGCTCCTGAGAAATTTTTCGATCGTGTTGAAGTAATCAATCTGGATGAGTTGGAGCCACATCTTGTAGGTCCCTTTACTCCAGACTTGACTCATCCCATCTCTTTGATGAAAGAGCATGCTATCGAGAATGACTATCCAGAGGAAGTCAAAGTTGGCTTGATCGGTAGTTGTACCAACTCTTCGTATGAGGATATCGGTCGCTCTGCTCATGTTGCGAAGCAAGCGATGGATGCTGGTCTCAAGACCAAAAGCTTCTTTATGATTTCTCCCGGATCCAACCAAATTCACGATACCATCGCTCGCGATGGCCAACTTGAAACCCTCGCGGCTGTCGGTGGTAAAGTGTTGGCGAATGCTTGTGGCCCTTGTATCGGTCAATGGGACCGAACCGATACCCAGAAGGGGGAGCGAAACTCCATTGTCACCTCCTTCAACAGGAACTTCCGTCGTCGTAACGATGGCAACCCATCAACATACGGCTTTATTGGCAGCCCTGAGATCGTCACTGCGTTGGCGTTCGCAGGAAGCTTGCATTTCAACCCTCTGACAGACACGATCCCCCTGCCAGACGGTGGAGAGTTTAAGTTTGAGCCACCCGTAGCTCCTGAGCTACCGGAGAAGGGCTTCACTACCAATGATCACGGTTATCGCGCTCCCGAAGAAGATGGTTCTGCTGTGACCATTAACGTACCGGATGATAGTGAGCGTATCCAGATCCTTGAGCCCTTCGATGCCTGGGATGGTAAGGACTTCAACGATCTTGTTGTCATTGTTAAGGCCAAGGGTAAGCTGACCACCGACCATATCTCTCCTGCGGGACCATGGCTTCGTTATCGTGGACATCTCGACAAGATCAGTGATAACTTCTGTATCGGTGCGAACAATATCTTCTCTGAAGTTGCCGGTCATGGTGTGAATATCTTCACAGGTGAGACCGATGTTCCTTTGAATAAGATCGCACGCGATTACAAAGCACGTGGTCAAGGCTGGATTGTGGTTGGCGATGAAAACTATGGTGAAGGTAGTAGTCGTGAACACGCTGCTATGACTCCTCGTTTTCTCGGTTGCAAAGCGGTCCTCGCACGAAGCTTTGCTCGTATCGCTGAAACCAACTTGAAGAAACAAGGTGTTCTTCCTTTGACCTTCGCCAATTCCGAAGACTATGACCTCATTGTCAACCAGGATGATCGTGTCAGTATCGTGGGTCTTGACTCTCTGGCACCTGGAAAGCAAGTCACAGGTTATATTCAGAGTGGCGGCACCAAAACAGAAGTCAAATTCAATCACTCTCTCGATGCTGAGCAGATTGAATGGTTCAAAGCGGGTTCTGCCCTCAATGTTTTGCGTAATCGCTCCTAACTCTCGTGAGCTAGTCGAGTGACCTAGAACTGACCGAATCCTCAAACCGGCTCGTGTTCTAGGTGGCTTGTCAGCCTAGCTCTCCTCTCCTCTCCCTCTCCTCTTCTTCTTGTCTCTTCCTTCTTCTCATACGAGAACCTGACAGCCTTTAAAAGAAATGGACATAGAGAGCTCTCCTGTATATTCGTGGGGCTGAACCCCCACTCTGAGGATCTCGGAACTACCCCTTCGGGGCACTCAAAACACTTTGCCCTTCAGGGTAAAC
>JALTMC010000481.1:6763-13299 GCA_027005175.1 Myxococcales bacterium | reverse complement strand
ACCTGCGTAAACTTGCACATAAAAGGAGGTAGTTTATGGTTATGTCCATTTTTTTCACAACGATGTCATGGCGATACTACCGATTTCCCAAAACACTGTAAGAAGCCCGTCATCACATATCGTTTTGCAATACTTTTTTTCTCTTGTATGCGAGTCTATGGACCGCGTTGGTACATGAACGATGGGATGTGTCGTATTTATTCTCTTAGATTGGGGGTTGATTGTTCCGGGTGATGAGATCATACTAGGTGATGATTACCGCAACCAAAGGAACAATCACCACATGAAATAGATCCTTTGTTGGAGCAATGCGTTTGGACCACCAACGGATCGTTCACACACATCACAGGAGATTTTTATGCGAAAAACTCTGGCTATTCTTCTGGGCATGGCAACCCTCCTTATGGCTGGATCGGCCATGGCATTCCTCTATGAACGCGATGCTGCAGACAGTACCGATACTTGTGTGACCAAGTGTCGTCGGGCCTGTCATACACATTACAAACGCGAATGTCGAACCTTGCGGACCTATCGCACTCATTGTCACAGCTACACCCGGTGGCAGCGTCGTTGTCGTAGCTACACCCGATGGCAGCGTCGTTGTCGCAGTTATATCCGATGGCAACGCAGATGCAGTGGTTACACTCGGTGGCGACGTCGCTGTCGCACCTACCGCACTCGCTATCGCCGATGTCGTAGCTATCCAGTGATTCGCAGCCGATGTGTTCGTATTGGCTGGCGTTCCTCCTACTGTCGTCGATACAGTTACCTACGTACCTACTGTCGCAATCATTATCATTATCGAACCCGTTGTAACTCTGTGCCTCGACGCTACTATCATTGTCGCAGTGTTCCTCGTCGCTATCGATCCTGCCGCAATGTTCCCAGAACATACACTCATTGTCGGAGTGTTCCTCAGCGGTACCGTCGATGTCATAGAGTTCCACAGTTGCGTACGGTTTGCAGACATGTTCCTCGTGTACTCTGTGCGAAGAAATGCCGAACTCGTTGTTCTCGACCGGCAGCCGTTCCTGTTCACGCGCCGGTCACTCATTGCTCCAATTATTACCGTTGGCGCCGAAAGTGCCGTACGTATCGCAGCTGGGCTCGAAAGTGTCATCGCTATGTTCGATGGCAACGTACCTGCCGCAATGTTCGAACGTATCGCACTCGCTGTTCCAGTTATACACGTTGGCAACGTCGTTGTCGTAGCTATACACGGTGGCGCCGCCGCTGCCATGGCTACACTCGATGGCGTCGTCGCTGTCGTACCTATCGTACTCGTCATCGCCGATGTCGTAGCTATCCAGTGATTCGCAGCCGATGTGTTCGTATTGGCTGGCGTTCCACCTACTGCCGCCGATACAGTTACCTGCGTACCTATTGTCGCAACTATTATCATTATCGAACCCGGTGTGGCTCAGTGCCTCGTCGATACTATCATTGTCGGAATGTTCCAAGTACCTACACTCGATGTCGGAATGTTCCCAGGCGATACCGCCACTGTCGTCGCGTTCCTACCTGGCGTCGTCAGTGCAGTCAGCGACCTGTTGTGAGTACATACTGCCGGAGTGTCCCAAGGCTAAAAACCTACTGTCGCAGTGTCCCTGTACGCTATCGTCGATGTCATACGAACTATCTTCGACGACATGGGGGGCGAAGCGTGTATGCGAATGATTCCGTCGAGGGCTCACACAACCATCAGATACGTGTTAACACCAATAACTCTAGGGGTGGTAACTTTCTGGATGATGACAACAAAGATGAAGAGTTTTAATACGTACAAAAACCTGACAGCCTGTTGCGAATGGTCTGTTCTTCATGGGTAATGCCACGCTGTATCGAACGCCGTGCTCCTCCTGATATTCGCTTCAGGTTGCGAATGGTCCGTTGTTCGTGAGCAATGCCACGGATACGCCTTCTTGTTGGGAGGGGGTAGGAGTCGCCCGACTTCGCAAAATATCGGGGGGTTTTGATTCGTTTGAGTTCACGTGGTTTGCTTGCCTCTTTCTCTCCTTATGAAGTCTTCCCCTCTTGACATATGTTGAAAAACATTCATTAATATCCTCCATGGAAGCCTGGAACTTTCGGTTTTTTGGTGCTGATTGGAGGCACTCTTCTGCGGTTCGCGACTCTTCTGCGGTTCGCGACTCTTCCTTTAGAGGTATTGTTGAATGCGTTGTTTTTTGAAGTGGTGTGGGCTGCTGGTGGGGCTGAGTGTCTTTATGGCACAAACCCCGCAGCGGGTTGTTAAAGGTCAGGTTGGGGTAGAAGGGTCTGTCGCTGTGACAGTGGTGGACATACTCACTCAGTTGCCTTTGCAAGGTGTTCGTGTGTATGTGCAAGGCTGGGATGTGATGGGGCTAACAGACTCGACAGGTCAGGTTGTCTTGAATGGTATTATTCAATCTTCTCGACTGGAAGTGAAGGCTTCAAAGCTTGGGTATATGGAGACAACAGAGCTTCGACTGTCCTGGTTGCGACGTCAGGAAATCCGGATTGCTCTGCCTGCTTTGGACCGATTGGTGGAGGCGGATCGTTTTATCCGTGATCCACGCACTCTCGACCCTCATCGCAAGCAGACGAGCGTCGATAAGCTTCCTTCTGAGTCTGGGGCTCCTTTGCCACAAAATTCAAGTGATGGGGCTTTGTATGTGACGAACACATACCCGATCCCAAAAAACATCAAAGTGAAGATGAGGAATGGTCAGATCGTGACCATGGCTCTCGAAGAGTATTTGAAAGGTGTTCTTCCAAAAGAGATAGGGTCTTCTTTTCCTGAAGAGGCGAAGCGAGCGCAGGCTGTTGCTGCAAGAACCTATACGATTCAGTATACGGGCGGTGGTAAGAGGGCGATTTGTATTACAACCCAGTGCCAGGTTTGGGGTACAACCAAGTATGCAAGCACCAGCAAAGCCGTGGATGATACCAAGGGACAGGTTGCAGTTTATATCGGGAGTGACGCCAGATACAGAGGGAAGCTGGCGGGTGGATACTTTGCTGCGAGCTGTGGTGGCAGCACCATTGATGTCGAAAAAAAATGGAGTTATCGTCCCTATTTGCGAGCCAGGCCTTGCGTCGAAAACAAAGGTCGAGCTTGCTCTGTTGTGTGCAATCCTTCGATTCGAGCGAACAGTGTTTGTTGGGGGATCTACGGCCATCGGATCGGTCTGTGCCAACGTGGTGCGCAGTCGATGGCGAAGTGTGGGAAGAGCTATGTTGAGATCATCAAACACTATTATACCGATACTGAGATCGCGAATCTTGTGGCACCCAAACCAATCAATAGCGCGAAGCTGATCAACGAGGGGCTCTCTCCTGGAACGACACTTTCGCCAGGTCAAACATTTCGCAAACGATGGAAGTTTGAAAATACGGGCAACACAACTTGGAGTACTGCTGGAGGCTATGCTCTTGTTCGGATCTCTGGGGATTCGTTGCAAGGTGTTTCAAAGATCACTCCTGGTACCACAGATACCGTTGCACCCAAAAATCAAAAGGACTTTGAGGGACAGTTTATCGCCCCGACAAAGGCAGGATCGTATTCAAGTCGCTGGCAACTGGAGCAAAAGGGTGCAAAGTTTGGGCCTGTTGTGACTCTCTCGATCTCTGTCAAATCTCTGCCAGCTCGTTGTGTTGACAACGACAAAGATGGATACTTTGCTTCGGCTGCAGGGTGTCCCACCCCGTTTGATTGCAATGATAATGATAAGACTGTCTCTCCCGGCGCTCGTGAGATCTGTGGCAATGGCAAAGATGAGGATTGCAAAGATGGAGATCTCGCCTGTCCGACACAGTGTACAGACCATGACAAAGATGGATACTTTGCCAAAAAAGACGGTTGTAAGGGTCCCTACGATTGTGACGACAACAACAAAGCTGTCTTTCCAGGGGCTCGTGAGATCTGTGGAAATCAAGTGGATGACGATTGCTCGGGGGGTGATCTGACCTGTCCCATACAATGCAAAGACAATGACAAAGATGGATATTTTGCCAAAAAAGATGGCTGCCAGGGTCCCTATGACTGTGACGACAATAACAAAGATATCCATCCTGGTGCTCGTGAGATCTGTGGCAACGGCAAAGATGAAGACTGTGAGGGAGGCGACCTTCGCTGTGTTGGAAAGAAACCAAAGAGCAAGAAGAAGCTGGGAGAGCAGGGGTGCAAGGCCAACAGTGAGTGTGAGAGCAATTTTTGCGTAAAATACCGTGATGAGACGATGTGCTCACTGCCTTGTGGTACGAGTAAACCCGCTTGTCCTACCTATTATGTTTGCTACCAAGAAGTCGCTTGTTGGCCAGAGCCCGGCTATCTATTACCTCTCAAAGGTTGTGTCAAAGATGAGGACTGTGGCGGAAGCGGTATTTGCCTCAACAATCGCTGTACTGCGGCACTTCGACCCGGAGGGGGAGGCTGCAGTTGCCAAACAACATCCCACCACCCCAGCCGTCATTGGTGGATACTCTGCCTCATCGGATTGGGCTTCTTCCTTCGACGAAGGCTACAACGAAGAGAACTGCGGTTGTTGCCGTAGGAAAGAAGGTTACGTCAACTACCCCCACCCCATCCGGACTTCGTTCTGTCGGTTCTGGAGGGGGTTTCCACGCCCACAACATAAGAGGTTTTTTTCTGATGAATTCGTCCACATTGTGGGTGAGATTTTATTATTGTTTTGCTTGTTTTGCGCGGACAAGCGTACGTGCGGGGCGGAAGCCTACGAGGTTATTTCTCAAAGAGGGGGAGCTTCGGAAACGTCGGGATATACGGCATTCTCGTTGGTTGTGAAACCAGCTACAGCCCCGGAAAACACGCGGTCCACTTTTTGGGCCGATGGGGTTGGTTTGACGAGCAGACGGGTACTTGCCGAATCGGTCATAGACCCATTCTGAAACATTGCCAATCATATCGTACAACCCGAACGTATTCGGGACTTTTTGCCCTACAGGGTGAGTTCCACATCGATCGTTTTCGCTGCCTTCTGCGCAGCGAAAACTCTTGGGGTAGGATACCTGGCTATTGGTTCCATGCCAGGCGATGCGATTGACGGTGGCTACCATTTTTCCTTTGAGAATAGGAATTTTATAGAAACTACCTGTAGACCCTGCTCGTGCTGCATACTCCCATTCACTTTCTGTGGGGAGTCGAAAGCCGTTGCATTGGTAGTATCGCTTCCCTCGAAAGCTGGGATCGACATCACAGATGGCCTTGCGAAACTTGTTGTTACAGCGGTAACATCGGGATAGATTGTACTTTTGTGACAACCGATTGCAATAGAAAGCAGCCTCATGCCAGCTAACTCTCTCTACAGGACAGTTGGAGCCACACTTTGAAAAATGAGATGGATTGTACCCCATCATTTGGCGGAACTCTTCTTGTGTGACTTCCTTGCGCCATATGGCAAAGACGTTGTTCAGTTGGACCTTGTGACGTGGTGCTTCCATTTTTGAGCCTGGAAGGCTTGTATCGTCACTTCCCATCTGGAAGGGATAGACCTGAACCATGACCTCTTGAGGAAACACTTTAACTCCTCGGGGTAATAAGGTTTTTTCAGGCCCCTTGCGTTTGACAACACGCTTGCGTGGCGGGATCGGCTTGGCCTTCTTCTGCTTGCAACCTGTCGAAATAATTGACAGTACACCGAGTATCACGAACCATCGTAATCCATTCATCGTTTTGTTTCCTTGTGGCGAAGATATCGTATTTATCCCGGATGATTCATAAACATTCTGCTGCGGCCTGAAAAGCCCGGTGGTGCGCCAACCCGATGGTGCGCCAACCCGATGGTGCGCCAACCCGATGGTGCGCCAACCTTGTTTCGCCTTTTTGAGGTGGCGTTGCCACGGTCTGCGAGTCGAACCTGCGTCTTTCTCGCATCCGCTCGTGCTTTTCTGTGCTTTGCTACGAACAATAAGAATCATCCGGGATATGTGAGTTTGTGGAGGACCAGCTGATTCGTGCCCTACATACAAAAAAACCGTGCGCTTCATCTTAGGAAAGGCACGGTTGTTTTGCAAATTTTGATGGATCTGTTTTAGAAATCCTTGAAGCCTTCCATCAACATGGGCTCACTTTCACCAGCCAGCAGGTTGTGGCGAAGTACATAACGCAGAAGGTCAATGTCATTTTTCAACTTGAGTTTGTCGAGCAAGCGTTTGCGGTAGGTATAGATCGTTTTTACGCTAAGATCGAATTCGTCGGAGAGTTCTCGACAGCTTTTGCCTGTCGCCAAACCGCGAAGCACTTGAAACTCACGTTCTGAGAGATTCGTATAAGCCTGACTGTGTTTGTTGTTGGCGGTGTAAACGGCAATGCGAGCGAGAATTTCGCGCGTGATATAGGTTTCACCTTCAATCACTGTGCGAATCGCTTCAAGCAGCTCTTCGGCTTCCACTGTTTTTAGTAGATAACCCGTGGCACCTGCGCGTAAGCCACGTAAAGCATACTCCTCATGACGGTGCATGGTTAAAAACATCAACTTTTGCTTGGGGTGTGTTGTCAACAAGCTACGGCCCAGAGACAGACCATTGTTGTTGGG
>JALTMC010000481.1:0-6753 GCA_027005175.1 Myxococcales bacterium | reverse complement strand
GTTGTTGGGCAACTCGATGTCAAGAAGAACCAAATCAGGAGAATGTTTCTCAACCAATGAGACTAAATCTTCCCCTTCTCCAGAGGAAGCAACTACCTGAAGATCAGACTCTTCGTTAATCAAACGTACCAGAGCATCTCGTACAAGGGTGTGATCATCGATAATGATCAGCTTCTTTTTTCTCTTGCGGCCTCGCTTTGCCATGTGTCTCTCCTTTTCTCGGGGTTTTGTCTTGTGTACACCTGCCGAGAAGCTTTTTCTCGGGTGCTCCTCGTCCTCTTTCCTTTTTTCAGTACTACACATACACAAGTTGTTTGCATCTTATCTATTTTTGAAAATGCTTGCAAGGACTTCGACCTGTTTTCTTTTCATCGTCTTTTCTTGTGGATCATTCTCTAACGTAAGTAGGAAATAGTCCTTGTTCTTATGTGTCTAAAATTATTTGCTTTGATAGAGAATTTTTGAAGGTGGTGGTGATGAGGAATACTCTCTTTTTATTTTGTGTTGTGGGGGAAAGAATATCGTTGGGGTGAGGTAAGAATCTTGTTGGGGTAAGAATTTTCGGTATCATCTGGGTTAGTTTGAGACAGTAGACTTCGTTGCGATCCAAGTTCTTATCGATTGGCAGGTGTCTTCCCACAACACGGAGAGTCTGCGTTCGAGAAAGAGCCTCCACAATTGTTCGAGAATCGATTCCATCTGTTCGAGAAGATAGATTCTCTCATAGAGGTGGTCATCTTCATGCTGAGATAGGACTTCAGGAATCCGCAGGGAGCGGAGCAGTAAGTCGTCTCCACGTAGAGAAAAGGCCCAAGCTTGTGAGCCTCGAATGACTTTGAGTTTCATTTCCGTGGGCATATTGTTCATTTGTAGGGCAAAAGCTGTCTCGGGGGCAGTGGATGGGTCAAGGCCACTGAGGAGATGCCGATTCCCCTGGCCGTAGGGAGGTTCCAGTACGATCCTGTCATCCACAAAGACCTCAATGTCTTCTCCTTCGGGGAGTGGGATGATTCCATTCTGTGATTCGCTGACGTGCCACAACCACAGTAAGAATTCTCGTCCTAAAAATCGAGTTTGTTCAATGGCTTCCAGCCGACTCATGAGTCTTCTCCCCGGGGCATATCGATAGCGGTAAAGGTTTCAGGTTCGAGGCTTTTCATGGTTTCAAGTGGGGCATCCCCCAAGTCCAGCCGTTCTGCCAAAGTGTAGGGAGACTGTGCGACCAATTGGAGGCCGGGAAAGGTCTTTTCAAACAGCTCTAGGAATAGTGTGTTGGCCTTGGACGACATACTCCAGAAGCGAAGTTCATCCTTCTCCCAATGCCAACAGATATCGTAGGTGCTGATATTCGGTAGGGATTGACGCTTGAGATCCAAGCGGACTTTGGCTTTGAGCGCATCCTTCTCACGTTTGGTGATTCGCTCTTTTCCGGTCTCTGCGCGATAGTCTCTTTCCGCTTCGGCCAGGAGTGCCTTGAATAAGGTCGGAGGTAGTCTCCAACTGTCGAGACGAAACGCCCACAGTATATACTCATTGTAGAATAATTTTTCACTGGCAAATTCAGTGTCTAAGATATTCTCTACAGTACACCAGCCGAGGACTTGCTCATCTTCTGTCTCCACCGTTAGGGTCGGGACTGCCATCATTTTAATGCGATCGAGAATCCAACTCCGATGGTCTTGCGTCGGCGCTTCACCTTCCACAAAATATCGAGTATACGATAGATTTCCGGACCAAACTCCCATCTGTTTTTACCTTTATGTGTGGGCATCATCTTCTTGGATGCGGTTCTGAGTTCTGTTGGCGCAGAACATACTTGTTTTTTTATGGGATGACAAGATCGTTGTTGGGGAAGAACCTTTAGGGGCGTTGGGTCGCTTCTGTGTACTGTTGTTGAAGCTCTTGGGGCTCCAAGGGACCCGTGATATCCGCTGCAACACGACCGCGATTTAAAATCAGCAAGCGGTCTGCACTGGTTGCTGCGCGAGCGAGGTCATGTGTTGTGAGGATCAGAAGACGATCGGGAGAGCGCCAATCTTGTATCAGTTGAAGTAACATTTGAGTGGAGGGCCAGTCGAGACCTGTAAAAGGTTCATCCAGTAGCAACAGCGAGGGATTGGGTAATAATGCGCGTATCAGAGAGGCTCGTTGCAACAGGCCACGAGAGAACTGACCCACATGATGGGGCAAACGTTTGGTGAGTTCAAACTGCTCAGCCAACTCGATAATTCGCTGTGATTTGTCGGGGATATTGTAGAGATTTCCATAGAGGTGGAGGTTTTCTTCAAGGGACAAGTCCGCATATAGAAAACTGCGATGTCCCACCATCCCGATCTGTGCACGAATGTCTGAGAGTTCCTTTTGTGAACTCTTCTCATGCAAGGAGTAATGACCGGATGAAGCTTGCTGTTGGGTGGAGAGGATATTCAGAAGCGTCGACTTTCCCGCACCATTCGGGCCTAGAAGAGCGACAACTCCAGCGTCCAACTGAACGCTGACCTTGCGTAGAACTCGATGGGCCGAATAGCTCTTGGATATCTTATGTAACTCTAAAAATGCCATCTTTTTGTTATTGTTCTTTTTTTTCTGCATTTCGACAAGCGTCTCGGAAGGGTTGCTTGCCAAATTGTTCACGTAGCACTGCACGCAGTTGTTCTATCTGCTGTGGTGTTGGATAATTGTGCAGAATATAGTTCTTGGTGAGCTGGACGAGAGCTTGTGCTGCTTGAGGCAGTTGCTTGGCCGCTCCATAAGCATAGCCTAACTGGTAGAGAACCTCTGTCTCTGCGATGGCGTCTTCTCGCTTTTGAGCCATTTCCATGGCTCGTTGTAACAAGATCACAGCTTCTTCCGGCTGACCCAGCTCGATCCATTCGGAGGCCACAAGGCGAAGGGCGTCTTCTTCATAGTCCTCTTGTTGGGCTTTTAAGAGTGCATCGTTGAGCATCGATTGGCCACGTTCTGCATCGTCCTGTGAGATGATTCGCGCCTGAAATAATTCAATCAACAGCGCAAAGATGGGTTCTTCTTGTGTCACTCTTTCGGACTGCAATTGCTCCAGAGTTTGAAGGCTGCGTTCTTTTTGGTTGTTTTGAAACAACGCGAAGGAGATTGTAAGTTGGGTATGGAACCAGTGTCTCTCCAACTCTTTCTTTTGTTCTGGGTTCTCGCTTTTTTCCTGTTTAAACAGTGCCGCAAGCTTTGCGTAGTACTTCACGACGTCTGACCACTGTTCCAGAGCGAGAGCGAGAGTTCCGGCTTGTTCTAGCAATGTGAATTGCTGGCTATTTTCCAATCGTGGATGCTTTTGGAGATAGGCATCCAGCCCATCGAGTTGCTTTTTCATCTCTTCGGGCGTGAGGGAAGTGTGAGGCAAGAAGAAGCGTCGAATGAAGAAGCGCGCAAAGAGAGAGGTGCCCAAACCGGTCACCACAGCGTACCACAACAGTTGGTTGGGAGTGTGAGTGGAAGGTCCGTTCATATGATAGACGACAGCCACGCTGATACCCAAGCCGATATCCAGGATTAGACTGCGATCCAAAATCATCAAAAAATATCCTTATAAGGGGAGGGGTGGAGGTCCTTCCTTGCTTTGTATCCATTCGTCATGTTAACAAAGCGAACTCGTCTATCTGAGGATGAAAGGTTTCTGCAAGAAAAGGTTTCTGCGAGATCTTTCACAAGGGGCAGCTCTGACCGTTGGTTGATCTTGGCAACGCAGAGCTTGCCAAAGATACGCTTTCTACCTACACAATACAAGTGACTGTGATCCACTCAACTTATCCGGGGGGTAAAGATGTCTGTCAAATCGATCGAATGGCGCAATGATTCTGTGGTGATGCTCAATCAACTATTGCTTCCTCATGAAGTGAAGTATGAAACGTATCACAACTACCTGGATGTAGCGGATGCTATCCGACGTATGGTGATTCGTGGGGCACCTGCTATCGGTATTGCTGCTGCCATGGGGATCGCTTTGGGAGCTTCTCAGAAAGAGGCGTCTTCCTATTCACTCCTCGCCCAACATATCGATGACATTTGTGAAGAAATGGCGGATACTCGACCTACTGCCGTCAATCTATTTTGGGCTATCGATCGGATGAAGCGATGCTTGAAGGAGCGAGAGGGAGACTCGATCGCAGACATTCAGGCTGCATTGATTGCAGAAGCCAAGCTCATCCTTGAAGAAGACATTGCGATTAATCGACGTATTGGTGAGTGGGGAGCCCGGTTGGTCAAAGACGGTGATACGATTCTTACACACTGCAACGCCGGTGCCCTTGCTACGGGCGGGTATGGCACGGCCACTGCGGTAATGCGTGTGGCCCAAGAACAGGGAAAAAAGATCCATGTTCTCGCGGATGAAACACGCCCTTATCTTCAAGGTGCGCGGTTGACTGCGTGGGAGTTAATGGAAGATCACATCTCCGTCGAGATTATTACCGATAATATGGCGGGTCATTTCTTGAAAAGTGGTCAGGTCGATCTCTGTATTGTTGGTACGGATCGGACGGCAGCCAACGGTGACGTCGCCAATAAAATTGGCACATACATGGTTGCTCTCGCAGCACATGCCAACGATATCCCTTTTTATGTGGCGGCTCCCACATCCAGTATCGATCTCTCTCTCTCCACCGGAGATGAGATTCCGATCGAAGAACGCTCCGCACATGAAGTGGTGCACATTGGCTCTCACTCCATTGCTCCTGCCAATGCCTCCGCACGCCACATCGCTTTCGATGTGACTCCCGCACGTTACATTACTGCGATTATTACCGAGAATGGTATCGCTTCCCCACCATACCCCATCACACTTGGCCCTGTTGCAAGGAATACATAGTACTGCTCAAAGGTGTTGTGAAGTAGTATCCTTACCAGAAAGGCAGAAAGGAGCTTGGCAGAAAGGCAGAAAGGAGCTTGGCAGGGAGACGGAAAGGGGTTTGTTTCTTACTTCTGACCGCGAAGAGAAGCAACTTTGGAGTCGTACTGGACAGAGAGTTTATCGTACTTTTTGGCAAGTCGCTTTTCTTTGTTGTTTTCAGCTTCTTCTTTCAGGCGATCGTAGATCATCTTCAAGTTGCCTGCGACGTTGAGGTTGGTGTCGTCCTCCTGCTCTGCTTTCTTCAGCCACTTCACCGCTTCTAAGTTTTGACCCTTAAACTGTGCATAAAAGAGTGCGATCTGGATGTAGGGAAGAGCCCGCTTGTACTTGTTGGGCTGGCCGATCTTGGAGGCTGCTTTATAGGCTTTGATAGCATTGGCAAAGTGTTCTTCGTTGACGGGGAATTTGGGTGGCTTCTTTTTCTCTGCATTGCGACGTCGCCGTCGCCGTCGTCGCCGTCGGCGACTTTTTTTGGCTTCCTTGGCTGCCTTTTGGGCTTTCTCTTTCGCCTTCTTGGCGAGTTCTTTTCGCCAAGCGAGAAATTTATCTTTGATCCACATATCGTAGATCGTGCCAATCTTCATGTAGGCTTCCCACTGAAGGATATTCTTTTTCTTGCTGTTGAAGGTCGAGCGAACTGTGTCTGTCGCTTTTGTGTTTTTGATCGCGTTGTGGAACTCTGCGATCGCCTCTTTCAAGACATCGTCTTTGCGGGGTGGTTTTCGATTGAGACGGAACTTTGCGTCGGCAAGCATGTAAAAAACCTTGCCATTGCTTTTGTCTATTTTCAAGTAGCGATGTAGGTATTTGGACGACTTACTCAGCAGCTGTTGAATATACAAGTTGCGAGCAAAGATCCACAACGACTTCTTGTACCAGCCCGTGATCACTGGATCTTTGGGGAAGCGCTTGTAGAGAATGCTAGATTTTTCATAACATTGACTCATCAGCTTGAGATGGTCACAATAGATGGCAGAAGCTTCTTTCAACGCTTCCACATTTTCTGAATCTACCTTTAATGCTTTCTCATAATAGAGAATGGCCGTTTGATAATCTTTGTTTCCTGCGAGTTTACGGGCTCTTGCAAGCTCCGTGTTGCAGCCCGTCAACAACGACATGAATGACATGACGAGAAGACCACCAAGTAACTGTATTCCGAAGCGATAGCTTTTCCAGCTCATACGCACCTCCTCAAGTATCTTCCTTTGGGGTTTTGTCCACCTCATTTGGACAACATTTCTATCTCGAAAAATGCGACTGTGTTGTATCCTGATTCAGACAAGTGTGTCAATCGGGGGAAAGTCAAAATTATTTTTTGTAGTGGGAAAACGGAGTGTCCTTGTGCTATTGAACTACAGGAAGATTTCAATGGAGTGATCTTGATGCGAGAGTGGATTCCTGTGTCTGTACGAGCAGATATTGCAACTTTGAGTGATGTGGGGCATCGGCGCTCCTCCAACCAGGATGCTTCTGGTGTTCTGCGACTTCGCCGTGGTTGGCTGACATTGATTTGTGATGGAATGGGTGGTTTTGCGGGGGGAGAAGTGGCAAGTCGGATGACGGTCGCTGCTGTGATTGCGTACTTTAAACAAGTGCCTCTCCCACGAGGCCACGCGTTGCAAGGATACTTGAGAGATGCTGTTGCCTGGGCCAATCGCCAGGTCTGGGAGTATGCACAACAACATGAAGACTTGCGCCGAATGGGCACAACCGCTGTCGTTGTGCTGTGTTACCGGCGTTGGGCTTATGTCGCTCATGTTGGAGACAGTCGCCTCTATCTGCTGCGTGATGGATGCTTGCTTCAAGTGACAAAAGATCACTCGATGGTACAGCGTATGCTTGACGCTGGAGAACTCTCAGCCGAAGAGGCG
>JALTMC010000480.1:2388-4333 GCA_027005175.1 Myxococcales bacterium | reverse complement strand
GGTGCACCCCTACTCAGTTGTCCAAAAGATCTTCTTCTGTAAAAAGGAATCCTTCTTCGGGCTTTATGACGGCTTTCAGGATTCCATCTTTGACGAGAAAGATCTCTGGGCTTAGGCCGATCTCGATAGCATCATCGTAAACAGATCTTGCCCACTGCATCAAGCCCAACACATCGTCAAGATGGGGAGGGTTTGCATCTTGAATCGCAATCATTCCACCAATAGGAATGGCCACAGCGAGCGATTCGACCTTGAGAAAAGACTGAATCTCTCTCATATGAGGGGGTGATAAGATACACTCTACCGCAAACTCATGGTGTCCAAACATGATCTGAGGTTGGCCTGTTTCTTCCGAGGTTTGGACATCCCACTCGACCTGAATGGAGAGTAAGTTCTCGCAAGCGAGAGCCTCCATTTCCTGAAAAGAAGTTCCAAGCTCCAGTTCTTCGATCGACTCAACTTCATCATCCGAGTACCATTCGAGGCTGACACGAGGCATCCATGAGTTTTTCTCCGACTCCTCCCCCAACAAAGGACGAGACAATACGTCCGCATACGCCTCGTCACCGGCAGGCAACAACCGAGGTAATAAGATTCGATCTTCCATTGACAGACTCCTCTTTCGTGGTCCCGAGTTTGTTCCTCAACATCAAGGTCTGCCGCCCCCTGCCCCATTGACGACAGATCCTCACACCTCTATATGTTGCATATGCCATCGCTGAAGCAAGGAGGTGATGAGATGGAGTTGAGTTCGCTCACAGCAATATCCCCAATCGACGGTCGTTATGGGAAGAAGACACTCGCACTGCGCTCGATGTTCAGTGAGTACGGACTGATTCGATTTCGTGTTATCATAGAGATAAAATGGTTCCTTCACCTCGCAGACAACCCAGAACTACCCGAGATAGGCCCTCTCTCTCAAGAGGCCAAGAGCAAACTGCAAGAGGTCATCGAGTCCTTTGACGAGGTAGACGCTTTTCGTATCAAAGAGATAGAGCGAAAAACCAATCATGACGTCAAGGCTGTTGAATACTTTTTGAAAGAGAGATTGGCCACGTACCCCGAGCTAGCAGAGCAAACAGAGTTTCTCCATTTTTCCTGTACATCCGAAGACATCAACAATCTATCTCATGCCATGATGTTGCAAGCAGGTAGAGACTCTGTTCTACTTCCAACGCTTGAGCGTGTCCTTCAAGCGATCGAGTCTATGGCAACACAATACGCTGCGATTCCGATGTTGGCCAGGACGCATGGACAAACAGCATCCCCAACCACAGTGGGCAAAGAGATGGCCAATGTTGTGGCCCGGTTGATTCGACAGATCGACCAACTCCAAGAGCAACCGTTTTATGGAAAGCTCAATGGGGCTGTTGGAAATTACAATGCCCATACAAGCGCCTACCCTAAAGTAGATTGGCCCACAGTATGTAGAGATTTCGTGGAGAGCCTTGGCCTGACGTTTGCAGCCTTTACCACGCAAATTGAACCTCACGACTATATCGCAGAGTGTTTTCACACACTCCATCGATGCAATACGATCCTTATTGATTTCGCCCGCGACATCTGGGGTTATATCTCTCTCGGTTATTTTAAGCAGAAAGTGGTAGCGGGAGAAGTGGGCTCGTCCACCATGCCTCACAAGGTCAATCCTATCGACTTTGAAAACGCAGAAGGAAACCTGGGCCTTGCCAACGCCATGATGCTCCACCTGGCAGAAAAGCTCCCAATCTCTCGTTGGCAGCGAGACCTCAGCGACTCCACGGTATTGCGAAACCTGGGTGTTGGGCTCGCACATAGCTCGATAGCCTATCAATCCTTGCTTCAAGGTATAAATAAGCTAGAACTGAATCAGGCCCGCTTAGACGAAGATCTCAACAAAGCCTGGGAGGTTTTAGCAGAGCCCATCCAAACAGTGATGCGTCGTTACAGCATTCCCAATCCTTAT
>JALTMC010000480.1:0-2378 GCA_027005175.1 Myxococcales bacterium | reverse complement strand
ACATCTCTCCATGTATTTATCGACACCTTGGAGATTCCAGAGCAAGCCAAAGCCCAGCTCAAAACACTCACCCCACACACCTATATCGGCCTTGCTGCGTCGCTGGCCAAACACAAGCAGAGAACACGTAAAGCATGATGATGTCATAAGTAGTATCGTATGAGAGGTATCGATTGATGAAGTTACGACAAAACAATATAGAAAAACTCGATCGACAGACATTTGATGTCGCCATTATTGGCGGGGGTATCAACGGCGCAGTCGCGGCGTCGGCTCTCACCTCACAGGGAGCCTCCGTTGCTCTGATCGACAAAGGTGACTTTGCTAGCTTTACCAGTCAGGAGTCGTCGAACCTTGTATGGGGTGGATTCAAATATCTGGAAGGTCTTGAATTTGGTCTCGTTCGCAAACTCTGTATGTCTCGCAATCATCTGATTCGCAGCTACCCATCCCAGGTCAAAGAGATCCGTTTCTTTGTCAATCTTGAGAAGGGATTTCGATTTCACCGGCTCTTCATCTACATGGGCAGTTGGCTGTATTGGCTCATTGGCAACTTCTTTACCAAACCCCCTAGGCTTCTAAGTAAAACAATCATTGAAAAGGAGGAGCCCATTGTCAATTTAGACAACAGTCAGGGTGGCTTTGAATACTCCGACGCTTATCTTATCGACAATGACGCCCGATTTGTCTTCAACTTTATACGCGCAGCCCTCAATCACGGTGGTATCGCAGCCAACTATGTAGAGGCTCTAGGCTCGGAACGCAACAGCGAAGGGCTCTGGGTCACCCGGGCCAAAGACCAGATCGATGGACGAGAGATTACCATTACATCTCGTGTTCTTCTCAACACTTGTGGCCCCTATGCGGATGGATACAATAAAAAAAGCAAGATCGACACAGAGCACCACCATCTCTTCTCCAAAGGAATTCATCTGATCGTCAATAAGGTCACAGAATCTCGACGTGTCCTGACCTTCTTTGCCAGTGATGGCCGCCTATTCTTCGTCATCCCCATGGGACCCAAGTCTTGCGTTGGAACCACCGATACTCGGGTAGAAAAGATACCTCCCACCATTACAGACGAAGACAGAGATTTTGTATTGGAGAATATCAATAAATTGTTGCAGCTCGATCCACCACTCACCTCAAAAGATATCATCGCAGAGCGATGTGGTGTTCGCCCACTGGTTGTTGAGCCGCAAGGCGAGCAGGATGACAAGGGAGATTGGACCTCGCTGTCTCGCAAGCACGCGATGGAGGTAAACTACGTTCAAAAACAGATCAGTGTCTTTGGTGGAAAAATGACGGATTGCCTCAACGTCGGTGATGAGATCAGTCGGGCAGTACAAAGCCTGGGGATTGATCTCCCCTATGCAGGAATTCGTTGGTATGGCGAGCCCCCCGATCAAATAAAAGAAGAGTTCTTTCACCAGGCTCGCTTAATGAAACTCGACGAGATGACCTCCAAAGACTCGTCAGAGCCACTGAGTTCGCGACTATGGCGACGCTATGCGGCGAGCGGACTGAGTTTGTTGGAAGAGATCCGACAAGATCCAGCCATGGCCGAAGTGTTAATTCAAGGAGCGGAATACATTCGCTGTGAACTTCACCACGCCGCAAAACACGAGATGATTATCAAGCTCGAAGACTTTCTTCGACGTCGCTCTAAGATCGCCCAAATCGCTCGCCCCAACACCATCGCCTACGCCCCCGGACTGGAAGAAGCATGCCACATCCTCTTTGGCGAGAGTGCCGACAAAAAATACAAAGAGTATTTTAGCAGATACGAAGATATCTGAGACCGACAAGACACTCCCCCAAGACCCTTGATTTGCGAGTGATGGCTATGGTTCAACGACAATTAATCTACCTCACCTGTCTCATTTTTTTCACGATAAGTGGTTGTCGAAAGCAGCCGTACAAGCACCTGACCGCCAAGCTCACAAGCAAAGAGTACAAAGAGAAGAGAGCGGCACTGGCGGCACTACAAAAGCTTGGACCCAAAGCCGTTTCCGCCATTCCAGAGTTGGTAAAAGCACTCCGAGATCCAACGATCATGCGACAGGTGACGCATGTGCTGGTGAGCATCGGAGCCCACTCGGTAGAACCTCTGCGACATGCGCTGCGCTCCAACTCATGGAAGATTCGAGAAGCAGCGGCAGATGCACTGGGCCATATCGGCAAGGCCTCCCAACCCGCAATTCCCAGCTTGCTCAAATTATTAAAATCCAAAACTTTCTTTGAGCGTCAGGCAGCAGCCCGCGCTTTAGGAAAAATAGGCCCCAACGCAGATGCCCTGCGTGACTTATCGTACCTGCTTCAGGATGACATCCCTCGCACCCGTCGAATCGCTGCCGAGGCGATGGGCAAAGCAGGGG
>JALTMC010000479.1 GCA_027005175.1 Myxococcales bacterium | reverse complement strand
TGCCAACTGCGTCAAACCAACTTTCATCTTTAGATAAAGATAGCTCTTCTCTGGCTCGCCAGGAGCCACGATCTCTATTGATTTTCCACCGGCAAGGACAGCCCTCCCCACGATACTGTCAAACACTTTTGAGGTCTTCTCAAGTTGGAGATTTTTAATGGGTTGTTCCCCACCATGGCAGCCTCCACCAGAGCAGTTTGCGACAAGAGTTGGGAGGATACATTTGGTATAACTGATATTGCTCCCCTGGCATTCAGGAGGAGCATCGCAGGCCGCGAAGAATCCCCAACTCAGAAAGAAGAAACAAAATACAATACAGGTACGCATGATGACTTCACTCGTTGAACGACTTAGAAAAAAGAGATCATAATTGTGGCCGCTCCAAGAGAAACCAGAGTGGTATATCCAACGGCAAGATGGCTGACCGTAAAGATCGTTTTCCCTATCGTATTCGAAGGGATCAGGTGCGCATTAAAGATACCACCGAGAACAAGGAGTGCCATCCCTATCCCATGAACCCAGGCCAAAGCCCTGTGCCATTTAAAGGAGTCAAATCCACTACCACTGTCATCATCATCCTTGTCTTTGGAGGAAAGTGAGCTGAGAAACAAGGCCAAAATCAATGTGGTGAGATACGAAGTTGTCGTTGCTATCGAGAGGATACGATGACTCCAGATCATAGGCTGAGAACTCAATCGACCACTGAGAAAATCAACAGCATTGATCTGACCAATCACCATCGTCGCAGCCAACAGGCCCAAGGTTGTAAAACCAAAGATCTGGTGAATGGGCGAAAGCTTTTCACGTTTCTCTTCCCGAATTTCTTCGGCATTTTTCTTTTCTGCAAGAAGGTGTGGCTTTTGCAGCTCACTCTCTTGAAGTTTGGGTCGAAGATCTCTAGGCTTGGAAGCTCTTTCAAGAGCTGGTGTGGCCAAAGCAACCTTCTTTTTCACGGCATGCTCTGAGGAGAATACCGGCGAGACTAAAGTCCATTGTGTCCGTTGCCACAATGGAATGATCGGACGAGCCACTTTTTGTGCAAACTGCTTTCGAATCAAAGTTGAAGTACTTGAATGAGAAGACACCAAGGCGGCCTGAGAGATCCCAGACCCAAACAATGTAACGACAACAAAGAAACTCATAAAAAGCTGACACAAGGCCCTCTTCCAGACAGCCAGAACAACTGCATCGCACTTCATTACTGTACCTCATTTCAGAAAATAAAACCGAAATCCTTAAAACGGGAACCGAACAGCCTGTGACACAAATGGACTGAACAAGATCTCCCGTATACCTGCGAGGCTTCCCCCACACAGAGAACTTCAAACGGCCCTGAAGGGAAAACCCCTTTCCTGAGCCAGATCCCGTCGTTTTTTCATCCTCAGAGTGAGGGCTCATCCCCACGAGGAAAAGGAGAAAAACAACGTTTATGACTTAAGAGGTTTTAGCTTAATCTTGATCGTGAGATCAACAAGATCTTTGATTTTCACAAACAAAAGGCTCGGTCGCTTTACTTTGAAGTCGGAACACTTAATCTTGCCTGTCACAGTGACAGAGATTGTGCTTTTTCCATCGATCTTTCCTTTGAAACTGACGATCTTCATTGTCACTTTTTTCTTCTTTTTTCGGATATGAAAGGTCCCCTGCAACGTTCCTGTTGAGCCTTTCAAAGTCATGCTTGATGGATAAAAGTAGATATAGGGCTGACGACTTTTCCCCAAAGAGGTCCATGTCACACGGTCACGACGTCGGTTGCCACTTCGCAGGCTTTTGATGCGAACCGACAAAGTTCCACTCAGCTTAATCGTGCCTTGGCTACCAAACATGGAAACCATCCCTCTCACCTTTTTTGATTTTGTGACAACATGCTTCGCAGGATGATAGATATCCACCTTCAAGGAAGAACTCTTACCCTTGACAACCTTGTACTTTATCTTCTTCATTTTGACTGTTGGCTTCACTTTTGCCTTCGCCTTCACCTTAATTGGCGCAATGTCCGCGAAGGAAACAGCTGAAGAACTGAGAAAAAGAAGAGCACAAGAAGCAGCAATCAAAACCGTTCGAAAAGATTTCATAAAGACCTCCAAGAAAGAATGACAAACGAAACACCAGTTAAGAGGTAACAGAGCGTTATGCTCGGGTCAAGGATGAACCATGCTTGATCCAGTCGATCAGGTCAAGGATGAACCATGCTTGATCCAGTCGAAGAAGCGTTGAATCTGTTACACATCCCTATACGAAAATTCGTTCATGCCAAAGTTACATTACACAAAAGGAGACACTCAACTCCTTAACGCAACAAGATAGACAAGGGAAGAACCCAGTGTTCGCTAGTATTGACAGGGCTATTCTCACTATGCAACAGATCTAGGATTCGTACTCCTCGTCACAAAACAAAGAGCCCCATTCATTTCAGCATCTGGACATTCATCAAGCAACAGCCCATCTTCAAGTTTGGAAGCTGGGAAGTAACAGCCCATCTTCAAGTTTGGAAGCTGGGAAGCAACAGTGTTCTTTGATTCGAACCGGTATCAGACTGAGCCCAAGGCACAACAACGCCCGGTACTGTCTCTTAAGTTCGAGACCATCCCTTAAGCAACAGTGTTCTTTGATTCGAGCAGGTATCAGATGGTTCTAAAACAAACAGGTTTGAGATTTTGGGTTGGGATTGTGTTGTTAACAACCAATCAGCCTCTAGGTTGGGTGGGGATGGTCACATGCAACGCCATCGCGGTCAAACAAAATAGTGCATTTTTTTCATTTCTGGGCTTCGGTATCTATGCATTGAGCTGGGTCATGTTGGGAATAGGAGCTTGGATGGCTGGCCCACAAGGAGTCCAATACGCGAGACAACTCATGCTCCGACTCTTTCGACGCCAAGCCCCCGATCCCCTCCAACCCAAAAGCCCGCACACCCAAGAAATATCCTCCTCCACAACCCCAGCATTCGAGGCAAGAAGTTCGGAAGCTAGTCAATGAATTGTATCATTTTTTGTATATCAAGATCGTGTCGATGTATAGTGGGAAAAGAGTCTACCATACATTCCATTGCCCCTCGAACATTGAAAAAAGTAACATGAATCAAAAACACCCGTTGTCTCTTGAGTTTCTCCGTAACATGAATATGTTTAGTGTGCGGGAGAAGCTCACGGAGGAAGAGCTTGGGATGGTTCAACAATTCTTGCAAGCCTGTGAGCAAGAGAGAATCTCACCCGGCCAGACACTGATCGAAAAGGGAGAAGCACGACCCTACATGTATCTGTTGTTGTCGGGAAGACTCAATGTCTTTTTAGAAAAAAGCCGCCCTGAGCCGATCGCGGTATTAAAGACTGGAGAAAGTGTTGGTGAGATATCACTGATTGATCGACTCCCATCCACAGCCTATGTCATCGCCCAAGAGAGCTGCCAAGTTCTCGCTCTCACGCTCCAAGATCTCATGACTCTCGCGCGTATCGCACCCGGTATCATGATCAATCTGTTGTACCAAATGGTACAACGGTTGCGCTCGGGCAATATCAAGATTTCAGAGGAACAGGAGAAACAGTTGCTCTTTGAGGAAAAGAGCATTCGCGACGCACTCACGGGACTTTACAATCGCAGCTGGCTTGACCAAGAGCTTCCACGAATCATGCAAGTTTGCCGTGAGCATAGTCGACCTTTTGCGTTGTGTATGGTCGATGTGGATCACTTCAAAAAGTACAACGACAGTATGGGACATCAGGCCGGGGACTGTGCTCTGCGAAGCGTCGCCTCCACACTCCAACAACAACTTCGAGACAGCGATCGTGTCGCTCGCTACGGTGGAGAAGAGTTCACCGTCTTCTTGCCCATGACAGATCGAGACAAAGCCTATCTCGTAACGGAACGTTTGCGTTATGCGATTGAAAAAACAAACATCGACGACGAAAAAGGAGCCCCCCTCCCCTCCGTCACCATCTCCATCGGCTTCACACTTATGCGACCCACAGACGACCCCAATAGCCTGCTTGAGCGTGCCGATCGTGCCCTCTACCAAGCCAAGCACAACGGTAGAAATCGAGCAGAGTTTTTGTAATCCGTCGAAACTCGGGACCTGGGTTCAAGAAGCCGAAAGTAAGAACAAAGAGAGGTCTATGCGGCTTCAAAGTTTACATTGAGGTGTGCACCATCACAGAAGGGTTTCTTTTTGGAAGCACCACACCGACAGAGAGCGACCTTTTCTCCTTACCAGGTGACACGACCAGGGTGCGATCCCAAAAAGGGGGCAAATCTGTGAGAACTTGCTACTTGCTACTTGCCCTTAAGATAAAATTTACAGAGATTCAGTGTTCCAAATTTGTCGTAAGACCCCTCCCCCT
>JALTMC010000478.1:387-4345 GCA_027005175.1 Myxococcales bacterium | reverse complement strand
GAGTTGGGTTCCATCACCTCTCCCTTCATCAAGAAGGAGTCCGGATCAAGAATAGAGTCATTCTGCATCTCGGCACTGTAGTGAACATAGGATTTGACACCAACAGTACACTTCTTTCCGATTTTGATGCGGCCCGATTTAAAGAATCCATCTTCAAGAGAGTGAGATTGCAAGAAGGCGCCTTCATTGAGAATCGCATAATCACCGATCTCAACAAGAGTTCGCTCCGAAGCTTGTATCCCATCATCAAAGACACGCTTACCGACCTTCATGCCCAAAAGCCGTAGGATCATAGGCTTGAAGGGGGTACCTTTGAAGAGTTGGATCAGTCCATTCTCGCTGTGCTTCCAATAGTGTTCCACGGACCAAAAATAAGGATCGTAGATGGTACATGTTTTGGGTTTCATCCGCTGGAAGCCAAAACTCAACCTCTCCACAAAGGCCATAAAGAAAATACCCCAGATAGCCGAGAACACAGCCGATACAGTAAAGGCCAAAATACCATAATAATGGTAGGCTACGAATGTTGCATAAGCAAGAAACAACCCCTGGTAGACAAGCAACCATCGAACAAAAACAAAGGTAAACATCGTCCACAGGTTGGAGCGATTTTTGGCTGGTAATTGCTTGACCCGTTCTTCTTCGAGTTCCTCTGGAGTGAGACAGCTATCCGTAAAGGTTTCTCGTGGGATCTCAAAGGGAGGAGAACCCAGGATTCCAACATTTTCTCGAACAGGACCATCAATGGGAATCATCACCTTTGTTGCAAACAGACAGTTGTTTCCCATCTTCGAATCTGCCGGATAGTGGATATCATTCCCGATAAAGCAATCGGTTCCCACTTTGGCTTTGGAAAGTTTGAACGAAGATGGAGAGTAGTCAGCATTGATCATGGATAGGCCGTCGGACACCATGGTTCCAACACCGATTTCACACAGAAAGGGGTTGTCATGTCGCTCTTGCAAACCGAAGTTTGAACCGGATTGCTTGAACTTACCGAGCTGCCACCCGACCAACTGGTAGAAGTAGGGTTTGATGGAGCTATCACCAAACAAGGTTTTGTAGAACTGACTGTTGGTGATGCCTTGTACCCATCGAAAGAGTAGATAACGAATACCATACATGACATACTCTTTCTCTGGCTTCAAAAACATGTTGAGAATACGAGGCACAATCGCTATAGCGATGAGCCCTGAAAACAAACCCAGAAAGAACAGCACAGAGATAAGCAGCAAGACATCCCAGGTGAGTAAGAAGCGCATACCACCAAGAGTGTCGGAGAGTGTCGAGAGGCTGACAGAGGGCCCAAAAAACTCGGGAACTAAATAACGAAGCAACACAAACATAAGAGGCAACACCAAGAGAGGAATACCAACTTGGTAGAGACAGTACACAAACTTTCGCAGGTAGCTGCAATCTTTGGGAGCAACCCGGCGATAATTCGTGGTGGTTTCCTCGGCAGGAGAACCATGATAGTTTTTTCCTGCTGTGAGTTTCTGGTTTGACTGGACGGAGGAGCCGTTGCCAAGCTGAGTGTTGTCCTCCATTTCAGAATGGATATCCAAAATGGAAGCTTCACCAATGTAGACATTGCTCCCGATCGTGATGGGACCGATATGGATGTATCCATTCTCTGCCTTGTAGCCAAGGACCACAGACTCCTTTTGCAAAACAACATTGTCACCCATGGTGATAAGGTCTGTACAAACAGGCATAAAGCGAGAAAAGTTCAGTACATTCCGGCCAATATCTGCTCCGAGAAGACGGAGATAGACATTGTAGATGGGAGTACCTGTAAAGAACATCATCGGACTGGAGTGCATCAGCGACTTCATGACCCAGAATCGAAAATACTCCAGGCTCCAGATCTTAATCTTTTGCTCTTTCCACTTCCCAATCATGAGCACTTTGGCCAAAATAGGCAACACGAAAAAGTAGCTTAGGAATGTTATCGATAAGATATTGATACGCAGAACCATAGCAAAGTACGTTGAGGAGCCAATGATCCAGTTCAACATCTCAATACCAACGATCAGGAGTGGTATATAGAAGACGATATAGTAGAGAAACTGAAGCGTACCACAAAGGTAGTAGTCAAAAGTTGAGGCTTGATGGTAGTCGTCACGCTCCGGTCGCTCAACTTTGATTTGTGACAAGATTTGCAGACGCAAGCTCAGTTGACGAACCGTTGGATGCTGGTAGATCTCTCTCATCGAGACCTCCGTTCCAGGAAGTTCCTTTCGGATCTGGGCAGCAAACTTTGCCATCAACAGTGAATGAGCCCCTAGGTCTTGAAAGAAGTTATCTTCTACAGAGACCTTCTCCATATTCAAGATAGCACCGAAGGTACGGGCGACAACCTCTTCCATGTTGCCCTTTGGAGCCACATAATTGGTGCAGGCATTAAGAAAGCGAGGCTTCGATGGGGCTGGAAGCTTTTTCCTGTCAGCCTTGTGACTTGGCAACATCGGGATCTCGTCGATCTCTTCGATGTATGCAGGCACCATATATGCAGGAAGCTGGTTGCGAAGCGATTTGACCAAGCTCTCTACATCTAGGGATGACTCTCCTTCCTGGAGAGTATAATACGCAGCAAGCTCAACGGCTCCAGGCTCTGGCTCGTATGTGGTAACAACGGCCTGAGCGATCCCAGGAGCCTGCATCAGTACAGACTCTATCTCTGTAAGTTCAATTCGATAGCCTCGCACCTTAACCTGGGTATCAATTCGACCGAGATACTCGATCTCGTTGTCTTCATTGATACGCCCCAAATCTCCTGTGCGATAAATACGTTGAGATGGATTGTCTTCCAACTCCAGAAAGTCGGAAATAAAGGCTTTCTCCGTTTGCTCTGGTCGGTTGACATAACCAACAGCCAGACCAATACCCGCGATACAGATCTCGCCGGTCTCACCTTGCGGCAACGCTCGACTTTCACCTTCAGGAAGGATCACAATGGCATAGGTCGGCAAAGGACCGCCGATCGTAACAGGCTTCCCCGGGTACAGCTCTGTAATCGTAGCAGTAACCGTGGCCTCTGTTGGACCGTAAGCATTCAAAAGAATACGGTCGGGCCGATGCCAACGACGTACGATGTCTTGTGGACAGGCTTCTCCTGAAACAAGTAAGAATCGAAGATCAGGAAGCTCTTCATCAATGGTAGCAAGCAGTGTGGGCACACAACACAACGCAGTGATGCGTTTCTCGATCATAAAGTCAGCGAGGTCTTGCCCAACAAGATTACCATTGGATTGACCCGGAACCAGAGTCGCACCTGCCATCCAAGGCACCCAGATCTCTTCGACAGAGAAGTCAAAGGCCAGAGTCATTCCTTGATAGATGCGATCATCTTCTTCAATTCCATAGACCTCAGCAGCAACTCGAACAAAATTACAAATGCTTGGGTGGTCAATGGCGACCCCTTTGGGATGGCCCGTAGAACCCGATGTGTAAATGATATACGCCAACTCATCGAGAGGCACTCCTCTCTCTTCTCCTGACAAGCGATGGTTGTCCAAAGCATCGATAAGAGGAGCCGATTCATCCAGACAGATACACTCGTTTGCAACACCCTCAATCATGGGTTTGTATTCTGCGATGGTGAGGATAAGCTCGACATTGGAGTCGCTGGAGATGTAGGCAATACGGTCGGAGGGAAAGCTTGCGTCAAAAGGAACATACGCTGCGTTGGCCTTGAGAACACCAAGCAACGCGATATAGGCATGAGCAGATTTGTTCAGCAACAATCCAACTCGGTCCCCTGGCTTGACGCCTTGCTTGATAAGATAGCGAGCCAACTGATTCGCACGTTGGTCCACCTCATGAAAAGTTAACTCAACATCGTTGGTGACAACAGCGAGATGCTCAGGTTCCAGGGTGTCACAACGAGTCTCAAAAAGATGGTTCAGTCGCTCGCCCGGCTTCCAACGAATGGTGTTGTCATGGCTGTTACAAACAA
>JALTMC010000478.1:0-377 GCA_027005175.1 Myxococcales bacterium | reverse complement strand
AAGGGTGCGATTGAGCAGAAACTCGTACGTATCCTTGATACGCAAGCCTCTTCCGGGGTTGATCAGCCGATTGATCTCATTCATTATTTTCGTCCATAAAGGTAATTCATGACAAGCGAGAGAAATGCAAAAACGGGTGGGTGTTCAGATAACATGTCATCCATACATACATGCCCGAATGAAAACTTGTCCTTCCACAAAGAGGAGCAACTGAAGTCTGAAGATACAAATCAGTTGAACGTCAAAAGTGTAGACGAGTCGAACATCAAGAATATTCTGATTTCGTCAAAGAATATCGGTAAGGCACTGATAACAAAGGAAGTGTTTATCTCAGGCAGAGAGTTCGCCGAATTCAGCGAGGAAGGAGTTCTCCAAAA
>JALTMC010000477.1 GCA_027005175.1 Myxococcales bacterium | reverse complement strand
GCTATTGCTTCCAACAGATTTTTTGGTGGTCTTGGCACTTCGATGTTGGAAGTTCGCAGGAAGACTGTACGACGTTTACCAGCAAAAGGAATGGCACCTGCTTGAATATTTGTCGCTTCAGACTGCAAAAGCAAACACAACTTTTGGCTTGATGAAAGACGATTCCGTGTAACATTGCTTGAAGTAATGAACTCGCGATGCTCAGTTGTGAACAATTTGCCATCATCGGCACCTTGCGTATCTTTATTGATCTGCGTTCCTGCACGAATCGTTGATGTTGGAAAAGAAAGCCCGAGTGTCTCAAGTTGCTCTACTTGTAAACGACTCTTTGATGGTTGAAGCAGCCACTTTTCCATCCCTGTCCATTTCCACAAGGGAACTTGCTTTGAAGAAGGCTTATCTTTGACACGCTCGGATAAGAATACAGGCTCCATGCCATCGAAAAGATCTGAAAGTTCTCCCTCTAAAATAGGTGTCTCACGACGTCCCAAACGCAGAAGAAAATGCGATGTTTCTCCGAATAGCACAGCATCGCGAGGAGCAGGAACGAGTTGTTCTTGAACCTCTCCGTCTCGATTGAGAAGCCCAAGCCAAGGGCCATATGTTTTGGTCCCTTTGAGTTTGTTCAAATGCTCTTGTTTGTTCACACCATCAGGGATAACAAAAGCACCATTTTGATCCACAGAGCTTTGCGTTCTCATCAGCCCTGCGACTGCTTGTGGATAAGGAAGTGGGATACCTGTCATTTGGTCTCCGTCACCAGAAGATGGACGACCATCTCGCAAAACGAGGGTATCACGAGGTTCAATGATCCAAGTTTTCATCAATTTACCTTTCCGTCGGATATGCTATTGCTTCCGTACGACTCAATTCTAAAGCAAAGTAGAGTTCGTTTGATAATGCTTGTAGGCTCTTGGTAAAGTCACCGCTCCAAACCTCATCACCAACAAAGGCCCTAAGAGTATCCCGTGCTTTGGAGCCAAGGCCGCGTTGTTTGGAGCCAGGTTCTTTTCGTGCCATCACGCGCTCTAGTTCGTGCAAAAGAAGCTCTTGAAGGTCTTCTTGGTTTGTCTCTTTCTCTTCAGGTGAACGAAGTGCACCAAAGCTAGAGATTTGTTCCACTTCGTACAAGAAACCACGGTTGAGTTCATTTTGTTTGATCATCTCTTCCCACACATCGAGACGTTTGTGTAACGGAACAATATCTTCCGTCTCCCACAAGCCTTTGATTTGCCGACTTCCACCTGAGCGCTTATCGATGATCATTGCCAAAGAATTACGCTCCACCTTTGCGAGCTTTTCGGCTTCCTTTGCTTGTTCTCGAACGCGCCCAAATGGCTTGAGGAAGTGGGCAATTGCAATCCCAACCGAAAGCGTTGGTTCGATAGTATCTTCGCCATCATGACAGACAAAAGGCTTGAGCTTCGCCTTGAAATCTTCGGCGAGTTTATGGGCACAAACAACAGCTTTGTGCATCGGCAGCAATGCCAGAACATCATCACCTCCAGAGTAAATCAAAGAACCTTGATATCCCTCAACAATATCTTTGACACCTTTGGAGAAACCATCTAGTGCTGTACTAATTTCTTTGTGTTTCTCAAAACTCGCTTGCTGATCGATGGCTTTTCCCATCTTGTCACCATCTGCAAGTAACAATGCGAAGTAAGGACGAGGCTCAGGAATAGGCAGATCGGGATGTCTGATATTTTTTAGAAAGAGACGCAAGACTCTGCGAACATTTTCTTTTTTGTCTTCTTTTTCGTCAGGAAGAAGTGAAAGCAACCTATGTTCAAAAAAGATCCCTCCATCATACCAATGACCAGAACTCTCGAATGGAGACTCTCTCTTTGCGAGTCGAAAATTGTCACGGAGCCACTCATTACCAAGCAAAGAAGAAAGAGATTGAACATAAGCATCAAAAGCATTCTGCGTTTCAGGATTGACGAAGTAATCACCCAAAATACGCGCAGCCATGTGAGCAGTACTGTGAAAACTTCTCTCTTTATCCTTTCCACCAACCCGCTTGAGTAAGCCTACGCCACATAGTCTTTCAGCACCTTCAATGCCCAACAAGCGACGAACCTTCTCTTTGCTGACTGTTTTATCTTTGATACGATCATAAAGATCCTCATGAATCACAGATTCCCGAGAGCCATCGAGGGAATCTTTTGGAACATAAGCCCCCCAAGCAACAGCACCCCAATTTCGAACGTTCTTACGGGCTGTGAGCAGTTCCTCCGCTCGGCTTCTTGCAGATACGTAATCAGTGCCTTCCCGACTCTTGCATGGAACAGCAACCCAAAAGAATTCCATCATCTCTTTAACTTGCTCTCTCGCTCTCTTATCATCGAAGTAATGCCTGAGATCTTGGTTCGAGAGAGCTTCTTTTATCGACTTGTCAAGTTCCGCCAACAACTGAGTTTTGACCGTTTTTTTAGCTTTCTGGGCAAGATCTTTGACTTGTTCGGCAGGAACAATCGCGACAATTTTGTTTGAAATTCCATTATCGGAATTGAGTTCAGAGGAACCTGGGAAAATAAGAGCATCTTCTCCACATTCACTCTGAATCATCTCAGCAACTTTACAAGATAGATGACTCAACAGCCAAGAGCCGTACCACAAGTCTTGGCAGCGTCTTGCACTGGCAATAAAATCCTGAATGGGCCCCATCGTAAAAATAAAAAAAGATTCAGCCATCAAACGCTCCTTTGTGCTGGCTTGAGATGTCCTCATATCCTCTACTCCAGAATCGACTCGATAAAGTCATTCGGGAACTGAGGAAGAAACGCATGTTTTTTCTTGTTTAAAGACCAGTAGGTATCAAGTCCTTTTCGGCAAAATGATATAACAAACTGCACTTCTTTGTTGTAGTCAAATTCAGAAATAGGCGTCTGACCATGCGCTAAGATCGATTGGTTGCGTAGCTTCAAAAAGTTGAGTATTCTTCCTCGGTTTTCCCGAAAATAGGAACCTAACAGGTCGTTTTCCATGTCAGCAATCAAATCCCAAGATTGCATCAGACCAATCTTGACAGTTCGCGTCAAATCGAAGTTTGCATCAGACAATCGCTTTTTCGTGGTTTCTGGGAGCTTCTCAACATCCACATCCCTCGTGCTGATCCCATACTGGAAAGATAGCCAACTCTGAGCAAGCAATTCTATACAGCGATATAGCCGCGCAGTTGCATCATCAAAACGAAACTGTGATGCACGCCTTTCAGCATTCAGCAAAAGGTCTTCCACCCAAAGAAAGCCTCGTGTTTCCTCTTTCTTGAGATTGTCTAAAAATTGGACGTAAGGGACAAAATCTCGACGGTATGGCTTCAAATGAAGCTTTGCTTCTTCATGGTTGAAAGTATCCCAAGCATTAAAAGCACGACAAAGGTCAACGATTCGTTCCAACTTTGAATTACGCGTTAACCGGTAACGAAACCTCATATCGTTCAAAAGTTTTTCTGTTGCAGCGTAGTTAAACTGACTCAACAACTCTTTCGCAAGAGAAAGAATTCGACTGGCTTGTGTATTGGCAATCTCTATTGGCTGTACAAACTCCGTCTTGTCAGTCACTTTGACTCGATCTTCTCGCCGACCTGCAACGATCTGGAATTGACAAGCACCATCATCCATCGCAGCCACAACTAACCCCGACGTCATCGACTTGGTTCCGCCTGTATAGTCGACACACACTGTTGCGTTAGGCTCTTCTTCACGAATCTTCTGAAGCACCCGAGAAGCTACGACATAACAAGACTCCAAATCATCAAATCTCTCGATCTTATGAATGTCATACTGATTATCATCAAGAGCTGCAAGTACAACAATGTTCGGCAAATCGGGCTTTGCTACACTCCAATCACTCTTGTTAACCTTCCCTTCTCCTATCACTTGTACATAGCTCCCTTTTGCTTTTCTGCTGTCATCAGAACAGAGAAAATGCACGAAGTCTGGTCGCAATGTTTGGATACTCTTTACCAACGGTTGATGAGAGCCTCCTGCAGTCAAAAGCAAAATGGTTGTCATTTCCAACGCCCTTTCTGTATTCGGAAGAATAGATAAATTGATATCCCAGCTTTTTACGGGAACCTGACAGCCTGTAAAAGAAATGGACATGGCGAAATCTCATTGATATCCGTGGGACTCAAGTCCCACTCTGAGGATAATAAGTACGCGAAAGCGCACTCCGAACAACTTGCTCTTCAGGGCAAACCAAAGGGTTGAGCCGACTTTCGTCGGGTTTTTCTTCCTCTGAGTGGGGGTTCAGCCCCACTCTGAACCTGTGTAGACTTGCACACCAAAGGAGGTTATTCATGGTCACGTCCATTTTATTTTCATAATAATATCTAAGTGATAGC
>JALTMC010000476.1:1556-4358 GCA_027005175.1 Myxococcales bacterium | reverse complement strand
GTCTGCGCCTTGCAGCTGCTGACGTGTCAGGCGGATATGTCCAAAACAACCTCCAAACATCAGGCATACAAACCCAACCCAACTCCATTGCCAAAACTGTCGCCTGTGAAGCAAACTCATACGTTTGGATTTCCAACGCCAGAAGAGATGGCTACTTGAGGGTCGCCAGGAAAATGGAGACAAACAGCCGTCCTCCACCTTTGATCTCACCTTCGACACAGCCCACCGCAACAGGCTCGGTGCTTTTTCCCCCTTTTCCATAACCTGCACCAACAAAAAGCTTTTTGCCGGGTGTTAGCGCCTTCTCTGTGACCTCTTCTTTGTTATCGGCAAGAGCAGAAACAGCGATATCTCGCGATTTCTCAATATCAAACTTCTCTGGATCAAAGGATGCTCCTTTTTTAAGAAAGTCTGCACAGTTGGCAGACTTTCCATCTTTGAGCTTGTCTTTAATCACCCAGAGTTTATACTTTTCAGGAGTTTCTAAAGCTCTTCGCTCCAAGCGCAACACTACGGGTTCGTTGGGAGAGCCACAACCAACCCATAACAAAGAACTCAGCAAACCCAATCCGCAAGCGAAGATATACCTTCTTATATTCACAGTCATGGCCTCCGTTGACCTACTCAGTCTCACTTAATCACTGTAATGATGGCTTCGCCTGTCTTTGGGCGCTCTGTTGGATTACAGCACGTTGCTGCGACCACACCAGCAGTGACGCCTCCCGCAACAACCACCCCAGTAAGAGTCCAAAACCACCAAGTCTTGTAGAATGGAGGTGCTGCCTTAGGAGGTCCTTTGGGCTTCTCCTCCTTAACATAGATCCGCTTGACTCGTACAGGCTTCTTGGGACTCCCCAACTTGGCCACAGGCTTGTTGTTGCTGTCGTAGGCTATCACATAAAACTCAAAGTAATATGCCTGAGTAGTTTCCAACGTGGCAAACAAAAGTTTGGGCACTGTATAGGAATAATAGTGCTCTGCCGAAGGACTTGTTCCTTTAACACGATTCGCAGGCTTCACAACCTTCTCTCTGGGAGCAGTCTCCTTCACAGCTTTCCGGGCCGTTGGCTTCTTGCGAACCTCAACAGCCGTTGTTGCTTTTCGTTCAGCAACAGGGGTCTCTCTCGCTGCCGTTGTTGTCTTTGCAGCAGCAGATGTTGGTGCTGTTGACTCTTTCTTGTCTGCGACAGGGCGAGTCTTTTCAGGAGCCGTCCGAGCCGCAGGAGCTGCCTTGCGTGGAGAGGGAGCCGTCCGAGCCGCAGGGGGCGGGGTTGTTCGCGCTTTGGGAGCCGGTCGTGCCACGGGTGCCGGTTGAGCATCCGGTGTCACTTCGGTCAACTGACGTTGGAAATAGCGGGGACTATTTTCCAGTCGATAGAACAAAGCCACACGCTTGGCACGTCCCAGATGATCGATCAGCCGAAGTTTGAGAACAAGCCGCTTGTTGGTCGGGACTTCCTCAGGAGTCAGGCTGATAATCTTAACATTTCGTTGTTCTTTAAAAGTTTTGACAACACCGTTAAAGAACCTCACAAACTTGGGTGGGATGGTAGCATCGACGAGTCGAAACTTGGGACTCAGAGTAAGCAACTTCATGAAGTGGCTCTTGGCCTTTTCACGGTTTCCCAAGATCACATGAATAAAGCCCAGATACTGCAGGGCCATGATCTTCTCATTTCGGGAGCTACGAGGCCATTTATCGACTTGCAAGAACATTTTGATGGCGAGGGGGTATTTCTGGTCGTTGTAAAAGGATAATCCACGTTGAATGTAAGGATTACGCGTGTATCCTGCCAAGTTTTGTGCATGGGTAGGGGCTGGAGTGGAGAGAAACACTCCAAACATCGCGGTAAAAAGACAAAGAACAAAACCATAACGTCTCATAGGCAACTAACCTCTCAAACAATCGCGGGGTCATCTGAACCTCATGGCCCAACGGTGAGCCAACTTCGGGGGGGGCTCCAACTCTGCACGCTTATTGTCACACACTAGAGAGAGCCTGTGAGGAAGTCAAGAAAAAGGTTCTTGCCAGAAGCAGATTCATCGGCATCATCCGCCGAAACCATGTTCATGGAGGGTGAAGTCGGGGAGTATTCTTTTGAAAAATTGCGCCGCTCCCTTGGCAGTAAAGAGTCTATCCATTACTATCCTTAAGGTTCTCCTCTTGATGGATGGATGGATGTATGTTTGTGATGCAGAAATGGAATCAATCGACCCACAAAAGAAGCCATCGTACCCTATCGCGATGGGCATCGTGCTGGCTGTTTGTGAGCGTGTTGAGTTGGAGTGCTTGCTTCGATCCATTGGACATCATTGAACGAGAGTCGATCAAGTTGCTGGTCAATGGCATGTTTGAAAACACTCAGTTGTTGCGTGTTGAGTTGGCTGTGTGTCAAGGGCAGCAAATGGTTGGGGCCGCCCCACGTGTATTGGAGCATCGGCTCACAGCTTCTTTTGGAAACGAACGTTTCTACCTGCCCATCACCCTCAAAGGTGCTACCGTTGACATCGTGATTTGGGGCATGTCAAAAAAACGTGAGACCTTGCAACATCTGCGCTTGCGGATGCTTCTTCAGCCTGTTCGGGGTTTCCTTCCTGCCATCACATTGAAGGCTGGCCCCTTACAACAGGGCCATCGCTTCTGCCACACTCCTGAACCTCTTCCTGAGGAAGAAACAAAGGTCGAGCCTTCTTCAGTGGTTAATATTCGTCCGAAACGTTCGTCGTCAGGGGCGATTCCGGGTCTTCCGCTGCCCTGGTCCCCACCCAACAAGGCCCTCCCCTCGTTACCTTCACCGGATG